>CAKZQO010000160.1 GCA_937140905.1 uncultured Spirochaeta sp. | reverse complement strand
TCTAAGTATACTGATCCTAGGGGTTTTTCAGGTTTTCGCCTTGTTTGCCGACTATACTCCGCCCAACGGAGGAGAAGAGTTCTATCATCTCTTATCCCCCTCCTTTCTTACGGGAGGGCCCATCTTCACATCGGAAGAAATCCCATACTCCAGCCGTATCAACCCTGCAGCGTCTGCATCCCAGCAACGGAGCACGTTAGACCTGAACTATGTGGGGATCACCGATCCATCTAATGACGGGTGGAAAGGGCACATGGTGAATCTAGGTGGCATCCTCCCTACTCGATATGGGGTGTTTTCTGCTACCTCTTCCCTTCTGTACAGTTCCTTGGATGATATGGACTTGGGGGTCTTGTGGACCCTTCAGGGATCCGTGGCAAAGGAACTGTTTTCCAACCTCTCCGTAGGGGCAGGCATCCACACCACTATAGGATCAAAAGATTCCTTCGATATAGGGCTAGGACTAGATGTGGGGTTCATCCATACCCCCCTCTACTTCTACGGACTGAAGAATTTTCGGTGGGGTGTTTCTCTGTTGAATCTAGGGAAATGGTATGCGCCAGTAGAGGGCAGAACAGGATTCCCTTCCCCCTTTACCCCCCTCATTGGTGCTTCCTTTACCGCCTATGGATCAAACACAACCCCTGTAAAGCTTGATATAGACGGGAACCTTTCCTTTCCAGCTTTTCAGAACATCCGTTTTTCCTTGGGAGCCGATCTGCGATTTGCGGAACGGTTTTCCCTTCGGACAGGGGTCCGGTTCGACTTAGCTCAACAGGTACGGGACTCTCTAGCGGCGCGGAGTCTACTACCTTCCGTTGGACTATCCTTTCTGTTCCGAACCGATCTGAAACAGCAGGCTCTTGAGGAACGAGGGTGGAACCGGAGCGATATCCGGGTTAGCACCTCCGCAGCTCCTCTCCATTCGGGGATTTGGGCCTTTGGGGGTGGTTTAAACGTACAGTTAGGTGTGGTAGATACCAATCCACCCACGATAGAAGTTAAGTACCCAGCCACTGTGTACATTTCTCCCAATTTGGATGGCAAAAACGACATCTTAGAGTTTCCCTTGAAAATCATGGATCAACGGTATGTGATGGAATACCGATTCATCGTGCAGGATGAGGGTGGTAATA
>CAKZQO010000159.1 GCA_937140905.1 uncultured Spirochaeta sp. | reverse complement strand
AACCAACGACCAGCGTGTGGGTAATGGGAATAACCCGAACGTGGGATCATTGGGATCTGGGGAAGGGTTCAGAGATACCATCAGAACCCGCCACAGGGGAATGGCAAACACAACCAATAGAAGAATGAGAAACCCATCCACACAGGCTTCGAAGAAGAGCCCCTCTATCTTTTTCTTTTTCTTTCCCGATTTTAGCAAAAACTTAAATCCCATCTGTTTCTCCTAGTACAGGGAAGTTCCATTGATTCTGCGGATCATCCAATTCGCGCATAGAAGCAATACCATCCCGATCACTCCCTTGAACAAACCTACTGCTGTAGCCAAACTGAACTGGAAATCAAGGATACCCTGTCTATAGACCCACGTATCGATGATGTCTGCCACGCTAAGCACAGGAGTTGAATAGAGAATGAAAATTTGATGGAATCCAGCATCCAAAATGGTACCCAACCGAAGGAGTACTACCACCATTACGACCGGTAGAATGCTGGGAAGCGTAATGTAAAGAACTCGCTGTAATCGACTGGCCCCTTCAGCAGAAGCTGCCTCATAGAGGGTAGGATCGATTCCCAAGAGGGCAGCGAGGAAGATGATTGCACTCCATCCTAGTTCTTTCCACAGGTCGGAAAGGATCACCACCAGCGGGAAAGTTTTTGGATTGGTAAGGAAAGAAATGGGTTGTTTCCCGAGGGATTGAAGAACTTTATTGATCAATCCTTCACCAGGGGATAGGAGCATTAGAAGAATACCTAGCATGATCACCCAGGAAAGAAAGTGCGGAACATACGAAATCGTTTGAACGATCTTCCGTAAGAACTTCGATCTACTCTCTGAAAGGGCAACGGCAAACAGCACAGCAATTGGAACACCCACCAGTAATTTCGCAAAGCTATAGAACAGGGTATTCCGAATCAGTTCACTGAAGTAGAAGGAAGAAAAGAACATTCTGAAATGTTCGAACCCAGACCAACGGCTACGAAAGACTCCATCAAGGGGGCTGAAATCCTTGAAGGCAATTTGTGCATTGATCAGAGGGAAGTATTTGAAAATGATGAAATATCCAAGGGGAATGATCAAAAGTACGTAGGCCGAAGCGTGCTTTCGAACGGCAGTCCATTTCTCCGCGAATCGTGATTTTGTCATTTTCCGTCCTCTTCTCCTGAATTCTATCCAGGAAAGTACGGAATATGCCGGCGAGTTTTTGTATTATTCAGACATCTTCTAAATGGTCTTGTTTCTTTGATACTCTCTTGGGGTCGTACCCGTCAGGGAACGAAATACTCTACAAAAGTATGCTTGATCATGAAACCCACATGCATCGGCAATATCGCGAATCGTTCTGTCCTGGGTTAAAAGGAACTGCTGGGCCTTCAAGACTCTATACCGTAGAACATACTCCCATGGTGTGATTCCCATCTGTTTTCGGAACACACGAGTAAGATAATCTTCACTTACATTCAATGTATCTGCGAGTTGCCAGCGGGAAATGTCTTTCCGATAGTTCAGTTCGATGTACTCTATGACACCCTGGACAATCTGTATACTCCGTTGGGTTCCGTCCTTCGCGTAGGCCAACCGAAGTCCTATTTCTATACATTGCGGAATGGAAAGAATGCTCCGGTGTATATATAACCAACAGGTTCGTTCTGTAGGAGAGGTCTTTCTACACAATCTAGAGACTTCTGAGCACAGTATGATGACCCGTGTTCCCAATGGGAACGAACTGGTCGAAATCTTGGACGCCTCTTCTACCGGAAGATCGAGTAGGATAGAACAAGGGTGAACTCGAGGGAAACTTTCCATGGCCTCCTGAAGAGTAGAAAACAAAAGGATCCAGACATCCTCTTCCCCTGTTTCTATCGTTTCTAACGCTTTTTCCCGTACCTCTGGATTCTGGGACACACAGATGATCGGTCCCATCTGCTTCGCGGGAAACAGTTCCCGAAAGAAGCTCAATAACGAATCCGTTTTATGCATACCGCGAGATTCCGTGTCCCCGAAAATGAGGAACGGAACATCTGTTGTGAAAGGATGATAGAGGAGGCTCCTAAGGATCACAAAATCCCGTGCGGAACAATTCAACAGATCTACACAGATCCCAGCGGGTGGAGTGTCTTTGATCTTTCGTTGCCAATCCGGTTCCCAAGACAACCATACCGGTTTTATTGCGGAATCAAGGCAGAGCGCTTCAGCACAGGGGGGAAGTGTCCTTTCCCTTCCTAGACATAAAAGAGAGGATGTTTGACAATTTTCTATGTGGTGTAGGATCCCACTGAGTGTAGGTAGCGGCAGGGAAAAGAAGAAGGCAGTCCCCCTGCACGGGACTCTTTCCACCTCGAGCTGGCCTCCATGGAGAATGGTCAAATGGCGAGCAAGGGATAACCGTATCCCTCCGCTCCTTACATCGTCGAACGGTTCGAACATTCTAATCATCTGAGCGTCTTCCAATTCGACTCCCGAATGATAGATCCCGATTCGTAGATAGGGCAACACGATCTCCGCTTCTAACTGAACCGTTCCTGCGGTTGCAAACGAGTCTATGCATTCAAACAGAGCAAAGAGGACCTGAGTGAACCGTTCCTCATCCAAGAACACCCAAGGTAAAATTCCTGGAATCTCGGAT
>CAKZQO010000158.1 GCA_937140905.1 uncultured Spirochaeta sp. | reverse complement strand
TTGATGATAGTTGGTTTCTTTTCGGAGAGGGTTAGGTAGGTGGGCACCCCTTTCTCCGAAGCACGGTTTTTTCGAACAGATTCTCGTAGGCCTAGGGCCAAGTACGCGCACACATCCTCTAAGCCGATACAACAATTTCTTCCATTCCAGGGAGGCTGATGTCGACCATGATTCTCCATCCAGATGACCGTGGAGGGTAGAACCCGTGCGTCTTTCAACGCGTACCAGAGGAACCCCTCCTTTGGATACACCGCGCATACCCATCCGGGTTTTTTTTTCTTTTTGTTATACACTTGCACGATATCCACGAACCCTCTACGGCGAGGGAAAATGGTCAGATCGTCGTAGGGATACTCCTTCCACATGGTGGGGACTTTTTCCAGATCTTTGAAACTCTTGTTCGATTCCAGGGCGTAGTACTCTCCATTATTTTCCTGACCTGTCAAGTGGGGGTTGGTAAGGCCGAACTTGATGGGGCTTACCGATATGTGCATCGTGTCTGCTTCTCCATGAGGATCTAAGGTGGCATGGTGACCCAAGCACATTTTCCCGGAATATCCTTCCAAGATATGCTGGCAGTACACGGCATTGTGCCCATCTACCAATCGAAGGATTTTCGTCGTCCGTCCAGGCCGGATTTTCGTATCCATTGTGAGGGTTAGGTATACGACGTTTCCTTTTCGGCCATAATCGGCCAAAACCCAATATGCGGTTGCAGTCTCTCCATGTACCTCGTGTATTTCGTCCCGGAAGGAGTTTCTCTCTCCAAAGGGCATGCAGAAAAAGTCTCCCCGAAGGGGTTTCAACACAGGAGTATCGATCGGAATGTCTTCCGCGTGCCAGGGGTTGATATAGTAAGGCTCAAAGGGACGGTCGTTACGGAAGAAGGTAACGGGAGCCATGTGTCCCCCTAATTCCGTTACTGCCAGCTCTACCTCATCACTTCGAATGATCCATGAGGGCTGGGAGAATAGGGTCTTTTTCTCTGGTACCATCCCCTGCCTCCTTCGATCTCAGTGTATATGGTTTTTCCCCTCTTGGGAAAGAGCTTCTTCTGCTGATTGGGGGAATCTCCGGAATAAATATTCGCTCGCTCCCCAGGATAGGAACAGGACAATACTCAAAGCGAGAAAGACCTCATGAATCCCAAACTGGATACTCACGTAACTTCCCAAAAGGGGAGCTACGAACCATCCCAACGCTCCAATAGTGGTCTGCACACCGAACACGATCCCTTTTCGGTTCTGAGGGGAGATAATACTCATGGAGGACTGAATGATGGGTTCTATGCCCCCCATAAAGTAGGAAGAAACAAGAAAGAAAACGCTAAACCCTATCACGGAGCCCGTGAATCCCATGGGCAATGCAGTGAGGGCACTGATGAGGAATAGATTCTTCAAGAGCCGTTCTCGGGGCCTACTGTCCCCTAACCTCACCAGAGTAACCCCTGCGAGAGCGGTAATGAGACCCGAACCAGCGCTAATGATTCCCATGAGGGAGGGGGCACCTTCCATCGTACCCCTGATATCCTGGATGTACAAGGCAATGAACGGGTTCGCGATGTTTCGAGCAATGCGCAGAATGAATAGTAGAATGAATAGGGTTAGAAAAGAACGATGAAGCAGGTTTCTGAGGGGGAACGGTTCCGCGCCATTCCCTTTTGCGGTGGCTTCTTTGTACTGGGGCTGAAGGACTTCTGGTTCCCCCTCCTCGTTCAACTCTTCCACGTATACGATAACGATGATAGCCCCAATAAAAAGGATCACTCCTCCCACGATGAAGGTGGTACGGAATCCAAAGGATTCGGCAAACACCCCGCCCACTAGAGGTCCCAAAGAGGTACCGATATAGTTGGAAGACGAAAGAAAGCCAAGGGCGTAGGAAAGTTTGTTTCGGGGGGTACCCGCCGCTACCATGGTAGTAGAAGCAGCAATCGTTCCCGTGAAACACCCTTGGATCACTCTCAAGATGGCTACAGCTTGCACGGTGGAACAGAAAGCGTACAGCATCATGATGATTCCGCCCGTGATCATGGCGCGGAGAATCATCAATTTTTTCCCCAACCGATCCGCTGCCATCCCCCAGAAAGGAGATACAACGGCAAAACTCAACGCAGGAGCGGAGGCAATGATTCCCGTCCACATGCGAAGGGATTCCGCTTCACGCACCCCTAGTTCCTGGATATAGTATGGAAGAAAGGGCAGCACGAAATTGAATCCCATCAATGAAAGCACTTGAGTGATCCATAGCACGATTAGATTTCGCTTCCATTGGGGCATGATAGACATCATACAGAAACGAAGGATTTTTGAAAACTAGGAATTGACTAACCATAACATGTGAGTTATCATACAAGTATCCATGAGAGGGAACGTAACCGAGGGGCCTGTACTGAAACCTGTCCGAAAGGAACGGGTAAGCCGGCAAGTCTTCGATCAATTGAAAGAGCAGATCGTGAAAGGTCAATGGCCTGCCGGTACGAAACTACCTTCTGAAAATGAACTTTCCAAACAATTGAACGTGAGTAGGGTATCCGTTCGTTCCGCCTTGCAAATGTTGGCGGCCTTAGGACTACTAGAAACTCGTCATGGAGAAGGAACCTATGTACGGGAACTTTCCGGGGACCTCTACCTCAATGCCTTGTTTCCTCTGTTAGCTCTTTCCAAGACGAATATCTTCGATGTGCTGGAATACCGAAGGGTGATGGACCCGGGAGCGGTGGTGCTGGCTACAGAACGGGCAAGTACCGATGACATTGCAGAACTAGAACGAATCTACCATAAGATGGAAGCGGACAAAGAAGACTACAAGGCCTTTGCCCACGCGGATCTAGAGTTCCATCTTTCTATCGCCAAGGCGACGAAGAATCCCATCTTCATAAAAGTAAATACCATTATCCGGGATATCCTTAATGCGTCGATGGAAGGCATTGTGCGTGCCCTCGGAATACGGGATGGGTTACATTACCATCGACAAATTCTTCAGGCTTTACGGGATAGGGATGCTTCCAGGGCTGAACGGTTGATGCGGGAGCATGTGGATCGCACGATCCAGCGGCTCAAGGAAGGGGATGGGGAGAAAGAAGGAGGGGATGAGTAGGATGGATTCGAACGCTCATCATCGTCCTAGTATCACCGATCGACTCAGGATGCATCGACTGTACTGGCAACGGGAAGACCAGCCGTACCCCCTAGCGGCTTTTCGGGTGGAACAGGATTTCTTCTTCAGTCGTCATTTCCACGCAGCGCAACCTTTACTGGTGTCAGGTAAACAAATACAACCCAACATGCTATCGGTGGAGGAGTTCCTTCCCGACTATGAACGGATGTTTCAGGTTTCCGAGACGATTGGTCAGGACGCCTTCTGGACGGCCGAGCCTTTCACCGGAATACCCTGGATGGAAGCGATTCTAGGGTGCGAGATCTATGCCGCAGAGGAAAGTTTTATTTCAAAACCGTGGCTTACAGATCTTACTAAAGCGGATACCTTAAAACTGGACCCGGAAAACGCCTGGCTACGGAAGTATCTGGAGTTCACCGATAAACTCGTGACCTTATCTAAAGGGAGGTTTCCGGTAGGCATGCCCATTATGCGAGGTCCTTCCGACATGGTGGGAGCTTTGATGGGACAGGCAGAGATGGTGTATGCTCTACAGGACGAGCCAGATCGAATGAAGGCCTTGTTCCTCAAGGTCGCCGAGATCTTCCTTCAAGTTCAGGAACTCCAGCGATCCCGTATCCAACCTTTCCATGGAGGCTGGGCGCTAGGGTTTTACCATGTTTGGTGTCCGGGGCCATCCATTTGGTACCAGGACGATCTCTCGGCATTACTATCACCTGATCTATTTAGGACCTTTCTGTCCCCTACCTCCCGAAGAATCTGTGAAGGATTCTCGTACACAGCGGTACATCTCCATCCAGCATCCTTCTTTCTTTTGGATGAGATCTTAGCTAATGAAAAGCTTACGGCCGTGGAAGTGAACAAGGATGTGGGAGGCCCTTCTGTAGAAGCGATGCTTCCCGAGTTGGAAAAGATTCTTACCCGTAAGAATCTCATTCTGTGGGGTGATTTGACGATCCAGGATCTGGAGGTAATAAAGAACAACCTACCCTTACGGGGGTTGTTTTTTCATATCCTTGCGCCTTCTATGGAAGAAGCGGTAGAACGACTCCGTTTCATACGGGAATGGCGGAACTAACTAGTTGGCGATGCAAAATATTTTTAGATACAGAGGTGGACAATGGAGGCAGAGAAAGTAAAAGAGTTGAAGAAAGTCGCCCTGAAATTACGATCCAACGTGTTGGAAATGGTGGGCGTAGGAAAGGCAGGGCATCTAGGGGGATCCAGTTCGCTGGCAGAAATTACAGCGGTGCTGTATTTCCACAAAATGCGATTGAATCCAAAAGATCCGAAAGACCCCAAACGGGATCGGTTCCTGTTAAGCAAAGGGCATGCTGTACTGATCCAGTATGCCGCTCTGGTCGAGTTAGGGTATTTCCCGAGGGAAGAGCTGAAAAAGGTTAAGACCCTCGAGGGACTCCTTCAGGGACATCCCGACATGAAAACGCCCGGGATCGAGGCAGTTACGGGGTCTTTGGGGCAAGGGCTTTCCATTGCCAATGGGATGGCGTTGGCTCTACGGCTGGAAAAAAATCCGGCAAGGGTGTACGTGATCATGGGGGATGGGGAGCTTTCGGAAGGGCAGCTGTGGGAAGCGGCCATGGCATCCGCAAACTTCAAAGTGGATAACCTGGTGGGTATCGTTGATTACAACAGGATCCAGGCTACAGGCCCCATTAAGGAAGTGTTCGATACAGGGGATATTCCTGCAAAATGGAAGTCTTTCGGCTGGCATGTGATCGAAATCGATGGGCACGATATTCCCCAGATTGCGAAAGCTCTGGATGAAGCGGAAACAGTGAAGGGCAAGCCCACTGTGATTATCGCTCATACGGTGAAGGGAAAAGGGTTCTCCTTTGCAGAGAACTCAGCGGCTTACCACAATGCAGCCTTGACGGAAGAACTCTACAAACAAGCTCAAGAAGAATTACGGAAACAGGGGGAACTCCTATGATGATCAAACTGGAAACCAAGAGCCTCCGGGAAGCCTATGGTCTGTGTTTGGTGGAACTGGGGAAACGGAACAAGAACGTGGTGGTGCTCGAGGCAGACCTGGGTAAATCTACCCGTACGGTACTATTCAAAGAAGCTTTCCCGGACCGGTTCTTTGAGATGGGGATCGCGGAACAAAACATGGCGTCTACCGCCGCAGGGTTTGCTCTGGCAGGAAAGATCCCTTTCTATAACTCCTTTGCAGTATTTGCCTCCGGCAGGGCGTTCGATCAGATTCGTAACTCTATCTGCATACCCAAACTGAAAGTTCGGATCTGTGGCTCTTCCTGTGGACTTTCCGATTTCGGGGATGGGAAGACTCACCAATCGGTAGAGGACGTGGCTATCCTAAGGGCGATTCCCAACATGACGATCCTTTCCCCAGCGGATGCGGTAGAAACCGTCATGATGATGGAAGCGATGCTGGATGTGGACGGCCCTGTGTACATTCGAATCAACCGGAACGATCTCCCCATCGTCACTCCCGAAAACGAGCCATACAAGATCGGAAAAATTTGGGAATTACGGAAGGGGAAGGACATTGCCGTGTTTGCCACAGGGTACATGGTGAAGAAGGCTCTCGAAGCGGCAGAGGAGCTTTCTCGCGAAGGAATCGAGGTTCGGGTACTCAATGTAAGTACCATCAAACCTCTTGATACGAAAGCGGTAATTTCTCATTCCAAGGGAGTGAAGGGAATCGTAACGGTAGAAGAGCACAGCGTAATCGGGGGGTTAGGTTCGGCCATCGCAGAGGCTTTACGGAAAGAAGCTCATCCCCCCATCGAATTCATTGGTATTCAGGACAAGTTTGGGACTTCGGCCAAGAACTATGAAGAGTTGTTGGAAGCGTACGGTTTAACTTCGAAAGCCATTGCCGATGCGGTTCGAGGGATGGCAGGGCGGTAGTTTAGGGGCATCCCAAATGAAATAGGTGATAAAGAAAGAATATCGTAAATGTCAGGAGGAAAGAGTATGAAACTAGGGTTCATTGGTTTAGGAATCATGGGTAAGCCCATGTCGAAGAACCTGCTAAAGGCGGGTTACAAGTTGGTGGTATACGATATCGTTCAGGAAGCAGTGAAGGAAGTAGTAGCAGCGGGAGCAGAGGCGGGATCTTCGCCGAAGGATGTGGCTTCCAAAACAGACATCGTGATCACGATGCTTCCAAACTCCCCCCACGTGAAAACGGTGATTCTCGGTAAAGATGGAGTGATCGAAGGCATTCAAAAGGGAAAGATCGTGGTGGACATGAGTTCCATTGCTCCAGCGGTGTCCCAGGAAGTGGGTAAGGCGCTGGCCGAAAAAGGGGTAGAGTTCCTCGATGCGCCCGTGTCCGGGGGAGAGCCCAAAGCGATCGATGGTACTCTTGCCATCATGGTGGGTGGAAAGGAAGAAGTGTTCAACAAAGTGAAGGATATCCTGTTGAAGATGGGTTCCTCTGCCGTGCTCTGCGGGGATATTGGCGCGGGGAATGTAACCAAGTTGGCCAACCAGATTATTGTAGCGTTGAATATTGCTGCCATGTCCGAAGCCTATGTTCTGGCCACTAAAGCCGGTGTTGATCCCGCGAAGGTGTTCGATGCCATCAAGGGCGGGTTAGCGGGTAGCACGGTATTGAACGCGAAGAGCCCCATGGTGCTGGAGGGTAACTACAAACCCGGATTCCGGATCGAACTCCACATCAAAGACCTGCAGAATGCGCTAGACACAGCTCATGACATCGGAGTCCCGATCCCTCTTACCAGCGTTGTGATGGAGATTTTCCAAGCCATGAAGGTGGAGGGGAAGGCAAAGGAAGACCATTGTGGTATCATACAATTCTATGAAAAGTTGGCAGGAGTGAAGGTGAGAAAGAAATGATTCGTGAATACAAGTCACTCTAAAAAGGAGCGTGGTATGTCGGAGCTCGAACATAAAGTTAAAGGATCTTTACTCCGCATTCAGGAGGTAATCGAAAAGGTCCTTAATGTAACAGTAGCTGCCCTTCTAGTGATGATGTCAGTTACCGTATTCATGAATGTGATTTTTCGGTACTTCCTCAACCAGGCTATTGCCTGGTATGAGGAGGTATCCCGGTTTCTCCTAATCTGGATTGTTTTTTTAGGAGCGGTGATTTCCTATATCCGAAAAGACCACTTAGGGTTAGATGTGATTCTTTACTACTTAAAGCCAAAGGGAAAACAGATCGTCATCTTAGTAGCGGATTTCTTCGTCATTATCGCATTGATAATCATGGTGTATGGGGGCTTCGAAATGGCGCTCGATTCTTTGGCTAGCGGTTGGGTAGCTTCCTCTGTACCAATTCCCTATGGATGGGTGTACATGGTAGGGCCTGTAAGCGCCCTTCTCATGTTGTTCCAAGCGTGCTTGAAGACAGTGGATGACTCCTTGATCTTGCGAGATATTTTCCAGGGAGGTGCGTAATGTTAGTGGTATTCCTCCTATCCCTTTTCGGCTTTATTGCATTGACTGTTCCAATAGCCTTTTCGTTATTGCTCACGGCGTTGGTACTCGGTATCGTGATGAACGCCTGGTCTCCGGCTTTGGTCATCCAAAACCTATTTCGAGGGATTGATAGTTTTCCTCTGATGGCCATTCCTTTCTTTCTCTTAGCCGGGGAAATAATGAATACAGGGGGTATTTCCAACCGGATTGTTTCCTTTGCAAAGGCACTCGTAGGACATGTGCGGGGTGGTCTCGGATATGTGACAGTGGTAGCCAGCATGTTGATCTCTGGAGTTTCCGGCTCTGCGGTTGCGGATACATCGGCTATAGGATCTATCCTGTATCCAGTGATGAAAAAGGAAGGATACGATCCCAAAAAAAGCGCCGCCCTTTTCGCTGCTTCTACTACGAACGGTCCAATTATTCCACCCAGTATCCCTATGGTTCTCTTGGGAGTCATTGGGAACATATCGGTAGTGAAACTGTTCATTGGAGGCATTATTCCAGGGATTATTTTAGGAATGAGTTTGATGACCGTATGGTATTTCCATGTCCGGAAAAGGGATTTCTATAAGGTTGAAGGGGTTTTCAGTCTGAAAGCGGTTTTGAGAGCGGCATACGATGCCTTTTGGGTTCTATTAATTCCCATAATTATCCTTGGAGGTATCATATTCGGGATCGCTACACCCACAGAAGCGGCTGTAGTTTCGGTGGTATACTCATTCATACTTGCAGTCTTCGTATATAAAGAATTGAAATGGAAGGACATGATCCAAGTCCTGGTAAACACTGTTAGAGGTACTGCGGTGGTTCTACTAGTTTGTGGGGCAGCGACTTCAGCTGCTTACTATATTACTACAGCTCAGATTCCGGCAATGTTAGCAGAGGTTTTACTTACGCTTTCGGGGGATAGTTGGGTAATGTTCATGCTTTGCGTGAATATCCTCGTTCTCTTAGTAGGGTGCGTAATGGACTTAACCCCAGCACTGTTGATCCTTGGCCCCATGCTTCTACCCATAGCTGCAAAGTATGGAATCGATTCGGTATACTTTGGAGTAGTTCTAGTTGTGAACCTTTCCATCGGACTCATCACTCCCCCCGTTGGTAATATCCTCTACGTGGCATGCGGAATTTCCAAACTGTCAGTCGCAGAAATATCAAAAGCGATCTGGCCATTTATACTCATCGGGATCGTTGCTCTTTTTATCGTTACGTATATTCCTTGGACTATCACGGTATTGCCTAGTATGATCAAGTAATTCTATGGTGCACTGCCAGGGGTAACCCTGGTTAAGCGGTTTCGTAGAAACCGTATAGATTTCCTTTATTGTAAGAGGAGGAGTACATGAAAAAAGCTGTGATGTTTCTAGTGGTCTTTCTTTCTGTTGCATCGCTAGTTCTCTATGCAGGTGGGTCCTCGGAAAAACCGAAGGCAGCGGCTAAACCAGCCACGGTGTTAAAGATCTCGAATGGGATCAACGAACAGCACCCCACCTACCTTGCCTGCAAGGAGTTCGAAAAAATGGTGGAGTCCAAACTCCCAGGCAAGTATGACGTCCAAGTGTATGCCAACGCCCAATTGGGAGACGATGTACGTGCCACAGAGGCAGTCCGGATGGGCACCCTCGAGATGGTAGCTACCTCCGCCTCTCCCCTCACGGGATTAGTTCCCGAGTTCAACGTGTTCGACCTTCCCTTCATTGTAACCAGCGAAAAAGCAGCGGATGCCATTTATGACGGTCCGATTGGTGCAAAACTGGCAGCCCTTTTGGAACCCAAAGGGATCAAACTTCTCGCTTACTATGAGAACGGATTCCGACAGCTCACCAATAGCGTTCGGGAAGTAAAGAGTCCCGCAGATCTGAAAGGGCTGAAAATTCGCACCATGCAGAACCCGATTCATCTAGCTGCTTGGAGAGCGTTGGGTGCCAATCCCACTCCGATGCCCTTCAGTGAAGTATTCACCGCTATGCAGCAAAAGACGATCGATGGGCAGGAGAACCCGATTCCCACGATCTACCTTTCCAAGTTCTATGAAGTGCAGAAGTATGTAACCCTCACCGGACACGTGTACGGGCCCCACATCCTTCTGATCAACAAGAAGATGTTCGACTCCTTCCCCGCAGAAGACCAGAAGATCATTCTGGAAGCGGCACAAGCTTCCGCGAAATTCCAGCGGGAAACCAACCGGAAGATGAACCGGGATTTCATTGCCGAATTGAAGAAGGCAGGCATGGTGGTTACCGAGTTGACTCCCGAACAAGTAAAAGCTTTCCAGGAAGCGGTAAAACCTGTGTATGACGAGTGGATCCCGAAGATCGGGAAGGAACTGGTAGCCGAATTCCAGGCTGCGGTAGCGGCTGCAAAATAACGTCGAATCGATCTATGTACGAGATGTCCTGTTTTGGGTTTCCCAAAACAGGACTCTTTTCTTTTAGGCATGGTACTACATCATAGAACTCTCGGGATACAAACATGAAACTGAACGGAAAAGTAGCCTTAGTTACCGGTGCTGCACGGGGTATCGGAGCTGGAATTGCAAAGACTCTCTGTCGAGAAGGAGCGGCCGTACTGGTATGTGACCTTCTCGAACAGGAAGGATTAGAAACCGTCGAAGAATTGACGGACTCGGGCGGAAGAGCCTGGTTCTTCAAGTTGGATGTCACTTCCGAAACAAGCTGGAAAGCCGCCTATTCGTTTCTTTTAGAAAAGACGGGCCGGTTGGATATTTTGGTTAACAATGCGGGTATTTCCATCCGACAGAATATCGAAGAGATGACAGTGGAAAACCTGGACACTATGTTGGCGGTAAACGTGAAAGGCCCTTTCTTGGGAATCAAACATGCCCTTCCCTTGCTGAAAAAAGTGGGAGGAGGGTCCATTGTGAATATTGCATCGATTTGCGGACTCGTGGGCCATCTATATACGAGTGAAGCTTACACAACTACCAAAGGGGCTATCGTGCAGCTTACGAAATCGGTGGCTACCCGGCATGCCAAGTACAATGTTCGCTGTAATGCGGTAGCACCTAGTACGGTTCTCACGGGACTCACAGAGAAATTCTTGGAGGATCCCCAGCGAAGAGCTGAACGCATTGGAGAGGTTCCATTGGGACGTTTAGCTTCCATTGAGGATGTGGCAGAAGCGGTGCTGTTCCTCGTCTCTCCGCAAGGGTCTTTTATCAATGGGGTGATCCTTCCCGTAGACGGAGGACTCACCGCTTATTGAGGTTTACAGGAAGGAGCTGATAGCTCGCGTCGCGATAGGCAGCAACCTTTTGCGTTTAATCGTACTCACAACATACGATACAGTTAACTAATTAATAAATAAGGAAATAAAAAAAGGCCGCTCCCTAGAGCGGCCTTTCTGTTTTAATCTTTCTGCTATATTCTTACTTCGCGAACAAGATACGAGGTAGCCACATACAGAGAGGCTCGATATAGGTGATGAGGAATAGGACTATAACGAGAGGCAGGATAAAAGGAATCGTCGCCTTTGTCACCCGCTCGAAGGATATTTTGGAAACTCGAGTCAGCACGAACAACACCATTCCCACGGGAGGGGTTAGGAGACCGATCATGAGATTGAGCACCATTATGACTCCGAAGTGAATGGGATCCACCCCTAGTTTCATTACCACCGGCAAAAGCACAGGCGTCAGGATCGTGATGGAAGCGATGGTCTCCATGAAACACCCCACGATTAAGAGCAAGATGTTAATGACAAGAAGCAAAAGGTACTTGTTATTTGTGATGCCAAGTACTAGAGCGGCGAATCGTTCGGTAACTTGATTCGCGGTGAGAACCCACGCAAAGATCGAAGCCCCTGCCACGATGAGTAGAATGACGGCGGTTGTTTCCGCTGTTTCCAAACTAATGGCGATCAACTTTTTTAGGGTGAGGGTCTTATACACCAAGCCGAGGATCAATGCGTACACCACCGCGGCAATGGCTGCTTCCGTGGGAGTGAAAATACCCGAAGCGATTCCCCCAATAATAATTACTGGCGTCATGAGGGCAGGCAACCCTTCAATAAAGGATACTCCCAACCGTTTCAGGGAGAACGCCGCATCCCGGGGATAGTGCCTCTTGTGGGCATAGTACGCAACCATGATAGCCAATGCCAGTCCCATCAGAAGTCCCGGAATAAATCCGGCGATGAAGAGCTTTCCGATAGAGGCGGAGGCCATTACCCCGTAGATAACCATTGGAAGGCTGGGAGGAATGATCGGCCCAATTGTGGATGAAGCGCCCGTTACGGCAACGGAAAAATCCACGTCATACCCGGCGTCTGTCATGGCTTTGATTTCGATTGTACCCAGTCCTCCGGCATCGGCAACCGCTGTGCCCGACATACCAGCGAAGATAATGCTGGCACCAATGTTCACGTGTCCCAACCCGCCCGGAAGCCAACCTACCACTGCCTTCGCGAAGTCGAAAATTTGGTTTGTGAGTCCCGCCACGTTCATCAAACTTCCCGCGAGGATGAAGAAGGGAATCGCTAAAAGAGGAAAACTGTCTACTCCCATCACCATTCTGTGGAGAATCGTGAAATCAGGCACTGCGTTGGATAGGTACACCCAGAGAGCGGAGGAGCCTCCCAAAGCGATGGCAATGGGAGCGCCAATAATGATCAGGAAGAATAACATAAAGAACATGAGACCTAACATGGGATTCTCCTCATACCTTGTCGTTAATGACAGGGATGTACTTCTTTTTCCAGTGGATCCACGCGATCTGGATGCTCCGGAAAGTCATTAGGACGAAGCCGATCAACACGGAACCGTAAAGCACAGCCATCGAGTAATGGACCGTTACCATCCGTTGACGGGCCATGATCGGCATGATCTTGATAGATAGGTACGTGCACATGCCAAAGAACACGATCTTTATGATATCCACCAACGTGGACATTAAAAACCCTATTTTTGGGGGGAAAAAGCGGTAACTAAACTCCATATAGATATGCGCCCCTTTCCGAGCAGCGATGGCGGAACCGAGGAATCCCACGGCGATCAATAGGTACCTAGCCATCTCTTCTGTCCACACGATGGCAGCGTTCAGGACATACCGGGAAAAGAACTGAAGGAAGACCACGAAGGCCAATACCCAAAAGAGGGCTAATACCAACCAATCTTCCCATTTTAGATCGGAATACCGGAACTCGGTTTCTCCTGGTTTTCCTTCATCCTGTGGTTTACGTGTTTCAGACATAGAGGCTCCTTCTAGAAAAACCGCCGTTCCACCCGTGTTACAGGGCGAACGGCGGTTGTCGGTATAACTTTGCGAAAGAAATCCTTAAGGTTTCAAAGCTTGCATCTTGTTGTAATGCTCAAGGGTCCAAGTCATCCGCGGACTGGATTTCAAGCTGGGAGCCACCGCGTCGATGAACGGCTTGCGGTCCACCTTGTTGATGATGTTCCCCTGCTTCTCGAACCAGGGCAATAGATCATCCTCGGCCTTGCGAATGGCATTGGAGCACTGCCGAGCTGCTTCCACTGTTACTTCTTCGAAGATCTTTTTTTCCTCCGGCGTCAGCTTCTGCCAAGTGGAAGCGGAAATGATGGTGAGGAGGTTGTTAATGATGTGCTGGGTCAGGTTGATGTATTTCTGTACTTCGTAGAACTTCTTCGCCTGGATGGTGGGGAGGGGGTTTTCCTGAGCGTCCACTACACCCTGTTGCAAGGCGAGATAGACCTCCGCGAACGCGATGGGAGCCGCGTTGGCCCCAACAGCTTCGGTGAACATCAGGTAGAGAGGCGCGTTGGGAACTCGAATCTTGAGACCTTTCATGTCTTCGGGTTTGTTGATGGGTTTCTTGGAAGTAACGCATCGGGCCCCGTAGTAGGTATTAGCGGTAATTTTGTTCCCTTTGGAGGCCTGTTCATACCCCGTAGCGAGCTCTTTGAAGAAGTCACTCTTCGCATAGTTCATGAAATGTTCGTAGCCAGTGAACATGAAAGGAGCTTCTCCCATGGCGATGGGTCCATAGGTGTTCCCAATGAAAGCGGAACCAGCGTACACCATATTGACGGAACCGAGGCTCAGCCCTTCCACGATATCGGATTCTTTTCCAAGACTGGAGGCGGGGAACACTTCGATCTGGTACTTGCCGTTAGTTCGTTTCTTGATTTCCTCGGCAGCCCAAAGAGCCCATTTATGGAACTCTTCACTGGTTTCGTACACGTGGGCCCATTTTAGTTTTACAGGTTCAACCTTCTGAGCGGGAGCCTTTTCCTTGGCTCCACCGGCGTAAAGCATACCGCAGGCGAGAAGCGCCATCAGTACGATGAGCAAGGTTTTTTTCATACGGTCCTCCTCTTAACTAGAATTAAACGATTAGAACGATTTAGATATATCTGATTATACCAGACCTTGGGGGAATTGCAAGGGGCATTGAACTATCTAAATCCCTAACTGTTTTACTAAGAAGCTTGTGTCGGCTGGTAAAGGGTGTTCAATTTTGGTACTGTGTTTCTATGCGCTCAAACTATCCCATCGTAACAGTAGCCCCTTCCCGGGAAATTCCCCTTTTTGCGGGGCACCCGTGGGTATTCTCGCAGGGAGTAAAGGATGCGCCTTCCATTCCGGCGGGTAGCTTGGTGGAGGTGCGATCCAGTAATGGTGAATTCGTGGGAATTGGTACTTTCCATCCGGCAAATACGATCCGGGTGCGGATCCTAACCAGGATACGGGAACCTATAGAGAAGGACTTTTTTAAGAAACGATTTCAGTCCTTATGGGAAAGAAAAAAACGCTTCCTTCCTCCCCAGACGGATGGGTTCCGATTAGTCCATTCGGACGCAGATCAGTTACCTGGCCTCATAGTGGACATATATGCGGATACGGCGGTGTTTCAGATCCATACAGCGGGAATGGAAGGCTTCCGGGATATGGTTGTCCAAGCTCTCAGTGAGTTACCTGAAGTTCAAACCATCGTGGAACGTTCGGATGTGGAAGCCCGCAAGGTAGAAAGGCTGCCTCTTTTACCCCCTGTGGTACATCGAGGTACGGTGAAAGGTCCTGTGAAATTTCGCGAACAAGGAAAGGTGATGCTCGCCGATGTGATAGAGGGGCAAAAGACAGGGTTTTTCCTGGACCAGAGAGAGGCGCGGTACGTGGTTTCGGAAACAGCGAAGGGAATGCGAGTGGTGAACCTTTTCAGCTACTCCTGCGCGTTCGGCATTGCCGCGTGGTTGGGAGGAGCCTTAGAAGTAACGAATGTGGATAGCTCAGCAATTGCTCTCCAATTGGGAATCCAGACGTACCTTGCCAATGGCATAGATCCTGAAAAAGAGCGAATCGTTTTCCATCAAGGGGATGTGTTCGAGTATCTGGAGAAGGAAATGGAGAGAAGCGCCTCTTCCACATCCCTCCAGTCACCTAGTGGCAAGAAGTCCCCCCTCTACCTGATCTGTGATCCGCCTGCGTTTGCAAAGTCCCGATCTAGTCTCGAAGCCGCGAAAAAAGCCTATGTGCGATTAAATACCCTCTGTTTCCAGAACTTGCGGGCAGGGGATTTATTCCTTACCAGCTCTTGCTCTGGCATGCTGAACCAGGAGGAGTTCTTGAACTTGCTTCGTCTTTCCGCAGGCCGCGCCGGGAAGGAAGCTCGCATCCTTCGTGTCCTTGGACAGGCTTCGGATCATACCCGGACGCTAGCGTTTCCCGAGGGAGTGTACTTGAAAACAGTGTTACTGGAAATCCGATAAGTATGTCTTAGAAATGGGTATGAGAACTCATCAAAACCAATCTGATCGCGCTGCCTACACGCGCTTGAGCACAAAAAAGGCCGCCAAAGAGGCGGCCTTCCCCTGTATCGCTACCCTCATTTAATTTGATCTATTTGATCGGCTTCATTGCCGTCATGTGGGCACGGAGCACTCTGCCGATCTGTTCTACCGGGTGGTTACGGATCTCTTCGTTCACCTTGAAGAGCTCTTTGTTGGGTACTCCCGTATCCTTGTACACCAATCCTTTCCCAATAAGATCCGTGTCGATCTTGCGCATGAAATCGGCCAACAGGGGTCGAGCTCGATTGTCGAAGAGGTAACACCCGTACTCGGCCGTGTCCGAGATGACCTTGTTCATTTCGTACAACTTCTTTCGGGCGATCAAGTTGGCGATGAGGGGTACCTCATGGAGGGATTCATAGTAGGCGCTCTCCGGTTTCATTCCCGCTTCGGTCATGATTTCATACGCAAGTTCCACTCCCGCTTTCACGAACACCACTAGCAGAAGACCTTTGTCAAAGTATTCCTGCTCGGAGATTTCCATGGAGCCCGCGGGAGTCTGTTCGAAGGCGGTTTTTCCCGTAGCTTCCCGCCAGGTTA
Organism: uncultured Spirochaeta sp.; assembly: GCA_937140905.1. GTDB lineage: Bacteria > Spirochaetota > Spirochaetia > DTKZ01 > DTKZ01 > DTKZ01. The sequence continues at coordinate 11,348 of CAKZQO010000158.1, read as the reverse complement.
GTAGCTGTTTGTCCCCTTGCTTCCAGTCTTCCATCATGGTACGGCTAAACTCACCGGACAGGATGTCATCCATGTGTCTCTTGTAAAGGGGGGTAAGTATCTCTTTCAAAACTTTCGATAGGGCGTGAACCCGTAGCTTCGCAGGATTGGACAGACGATCCATCATTCCCGTGATTCCCCCAAACTTCATCGCTTCCGTGATGGTTTCCCAACCGTACTGAACGAGTTTGGCTGCGTAGCCTTTGTCGATCCCCTTTTCCACCATCTTGTCAAAGGCTAGAAGACTGCCAGTTTGTAGCATCCCGCAGAGGATCGTCTGTTCTCCCATGAGGTCACTCTTCACTTCGGCCACGAAACTGGATTCCAGAACCCCCGCCCGGTCAGCACCAGTTCCACAGGCGAGGGCTTTGGCGATAGACAATCCCTTCCCTTCGGGGTCATTTTCTGGATGCACGGCGATTAAGGTAGGAACCCCGAACCCGCGAACGTATTCCGTGCGAAGCTCGGTGCCAGGCCCTTTGGGAGCCATCATCACCACGGTAATATCGGGCCGGATCTTTTTCCCTTCTTCCACGATGTTGAAACCATGGCTGTACCAAAGGGTAGATCCCTTCTTCATCAGAGGCATTACGGCATCGATCACAGAGCTGTGTTGCTTGTCTGGAGTAAGGTTCCCAATAACGTCCGCAGTTGGAATCAATTCTTCGTAGGTCCCCACCTTAAATCCGTTTTCCGTGGCACTCTTGTAACTGGGGCGTTTCTGTTCGATCGCTTCCTTCCGTAGGGCGTAACTTACATCGAGGCCGGAATCCCGCAAATTCAACCCTTGGTTTAGTCCTTGAGCCCCACATCCGATAATCACGATTTTCTTGCCTTTCAGAGCGGCTACCCCATCGGCAAACTCACTCTTTGCCATGAACCTGCATTTGCCGAGTTGCTGTATTTGTTCCCTAAAGGGTAAAGAATTAAAGTAGTTCATACGTATCTCCTGTTTGAATTAGCTTCCACTCTAGTCCGCTGCCGCCTCCCTGTCAACAGATTGGTGATGATTTTTTTACGATACAGAATTGCAGAAACTGGAATACCCAACGATATTGTAATTAGAACCTGCGTATTGTATCCTTCCTGATTATTATATAAAGGAAGTACATGGCGCACCAAACGAAACATATTCTCCATGGAAGTTTGAGCAGGTTTTTCCTTCAGGTAGTGATAGGGGTATACCTAATCGTTGGAATTGCGACTTTTTTCGTGTTCTATTCTGCCCTTAGGTCCTTGAGTCGGGACTTGGGAATTGAATACGCCAAACAGCTCCTGTTGAAGGAGAAGGCGGATATTTCCAACGTGTTGGATCGGGAGATTATCTTGGCTAGAAAACTTGCCGATTCTCCCCTATTACAGGCTTGGATGCAAAACGAAGACTCTCCCCCTTTGAAACTGGAAGCCTTGGCAGAGTTGGAAAGCTACAAGAAATACTTCCGGGATCGAGTGTACTTCTTTGTCGTGCACCGCTCAGGACACTATTACTTCAACGATGGGAAGGATACCTACAAGGGGAAAGAGCTCCAGTATACTTTGGATCCCAAATCCAACGATGATAGCTGGTATTTTTCCACGGTGGAGAAGGTGAGAGAGTACACCCTCAATGTAAATTACGACAAAGCTATCAAGGATACGAAAGTATGGATCAACGTGGTGATGCGTTCCGGGGATACGGTCCTAGGAATGGCGGGAACAGGACTTTCTTTCGGATCCTTCATGGAACGGTTCATACAAAGGAAACAGCGGGGAGTGCTTCCCATTCTGCTCGATCGGGAGGGAGTGATCCAGGCTCATCCCGATCAACGTCTGGTAGAGCTTAGCTCTATTTCCAAGGAGGGACAGGAAAAGAGTACCATCTTCCGAATACTACCGACAGAGAAGGATAGAATTCTCCTGAAGGATGCCATGAAGAGCCTCTTGGAGGAGCCAGATGGCGTTCGACTTATTTCTTTGCGGGATCAGGAAGGACTCAAGATTTGTGCCCTAGCCTACCTTCCCGAGATCCAGTGGTACACCCTGATCCTGTTCGACGACCGGGAAGTGATTGGATTTGCAAGATTCCTTCCTTTGGTTTTCGTTCTAGGTATTTCCCTGTTATTGTTGGGGCTATTGATCCTCGCCACCCTACGGAAAGTAGTTCTAGAACCCCTTGGAGAGCTTACGAGTTTTGCCAAAGACTACCAACAGGGAAAGACGGGAACGCTACCTCAGGTTTCCCGCAAAGACGAAATCGGGATGCTTGCGGAAACCCTGAAAGGAATGATGGAAACGATTCGCGAGTACACCACCCGTTTGGAAGACAAAGTAAAAGAACGAACCGAAGCGCTTCGGGATCTGTTCGATCATATGGAAGAAGGGATCCTGTCCTTTGGACCGGATTTCAAGGTAGCTCCCGATTATAGCCGGGAATGTGAACGGCTCTTCGGACAGAAGATAGAAGGCAGTTTGGTGATAGATTTGATCGACCCAGAAGGGAAGGATCGGGCAACCCTCTTTCGGCGGGCTTTGACAGCGACTTTTCGGACGAAGGATCCCTACCAACAAGAAGTGTTCCTGTCCCTTCTACCATCAGAAATCTCGTTAAGAGGGCGTATTCTCCAGGTAAAACTCCGGATATTGAATCCAGAGCGAATGATGATGATCCTGAAGGATATTACGTACAATCGAAAGTTAGAAGAACAGCTCACTCAGGAACAGAGGATCCTTAAGCTTGTGGTGAATGCTTTGGGGAATCGCACGTATTTTCTCGATACCATGGAAACCTTCGAGGGATTCCTTCGAGAACGACCAGCCCTGCCTCTGCAGGAACTGTACCGGTACCTCCATACGTACAAAGGGGTGCTTTCCCAACTGGATCTGGTGTATGCTCCTCGAGCCCTTCATAGAGCAGAGGAACATCTTTCTTTTTACCTCAAGAATCAAGAAGTAAGAGGGAAAGTCCCATCCAACCTTCTGGATTGGGAATCCCTGCATACAAGCTTGGAGCAGGACAAGGAAATCCTAAAACAGTACCTCGGGCAGCGATTTTTCGAACGGAAACAAATCTATGTGCTAGAACCGGAGGACTTACAAGAGTTGGAACGATTGGCCTCGAAGATTCGATCCGTACCTAAGATGATCGAAGAGCTATCAATCGAGGAAGAACTTTCGGTTATCCCCAAACTCCGGACCGTTCGGATATTTGATCTGTTCTCCATCTATCCTTCCCAGGTGATGGAACTGGCAAAACTGCGGGGAAAAGCTATAGCTCCTCTTCAAATCAAGGGGGACAACGTACGGGTAAGGCAGGAGAAGTACGAAGCCCTTGTGTTGCGATTCGTTCATCTGTTGCGGAATGCGATCATACATGGGATAGAAGATCCGGAAGATCGACATTCCAAAGGAAAACCAACGGAAGGCAGAATCGAACTCACCATTCGACGGATCGCCGAAGGAATAGAGTTCAGAATACAGGACGATGGGAAAGGAATTGACTGGGAGGAGGTGCGGAGGAAGGCTATCGAAAAAGGGTTGCTTACTCCGGAAAGAGGAAGTACATTCGAAGAGAGCGAATTGCGGGAGTTGATGTTCCGGGATGGTATTTCTACCCGAAGGGAAGCGGATCTTTTTTCAGGAAGGGGAATCGGATTGAGTGCCGTGCGGGAAGAAGTGGAACGATTGGGAGGGGAAATGGATATGCGTACCGAGAAGGATAGAGGAACGGAGATTATCATAAAGATTCCGGATCCCGAGGTGTTTGTATGAATCCAGATAGGAACCCGAACATACCTGATTTAATCACTGATGCTGACCTAGACCGGTTCGTCGATCGATTGTTGCATCGCGGAAAGCAGTTCCTAGAACTAGAAGGGAAAATACCGGTGATGGATGTAAGGCCCATACAGGGGCAACTGGATCGAATGGAGTTGAAAGACCTAACTTCCATCCTCACCGTAGAGGATCGGTTGAAGCTGATCGTGGCTTTTTCCTTTGATCGAAGCTTGATGGAAGCGGTGTTTCAAGGGTATACAGAAGGGGTATCGGTTGCTCCTGAAGAGCAAGACCTTTTAATGGAAGAAACAGCGGGGGACTGTATCAATATCGTGGTAGGTAACGCACTGGAGGATTTCCAGCTTCCAGGATATGCCTTCAACGTTTCTACCCCAATCATTATCAACGAAGGGAAGAGTATCCAGCGATACAAACAGTCGAAGCTCACTGCGGGAGAGGTCCAGACGGAGAAAGGAACGATGATAGTCCTCTGCATCACTCCAGGCATCTACTATAAAAACACACTGGAAATTGAGGCCTCAGAATGAGGGATAGAACCGTTCTCATTGTGGATGATTCACAGATCACTGTTCGAAAGCTGGCTCAGCTACTGGAGGATCTTGGTTACAAGGTGGTCGGTTTCGCTCAAACAGGTATGGTAGCTCTCGAGCGGTACCGGGAACTACATCCAGATCTGGTAACGATGGACATTACGTTACCAGACATGAGCGGGATCGATGTGGTGAGACAGATCCTTGCCGAAAATCCAAACGCTTTGATCGTCATGATTACCTCCCACGGACAAGAGCAGATGGTGATCGATTCCATCGAGGCAGGAGCGAAAGGGTATGTGATGAAGCCAGTGAAACCGGAAATTCTGAAGGAAACCATCGAAAAAGTCTTTGCCACTTACAGGAGCGCTTCATGATCGAAGGGGATCTATTTAAATCTCTATTCGATGTGATCCCTTTCGATATCTACGTGGTGGATATTGCAACTTACGAAATCATCTATATGAACAAGAAAATGATTCAGAGCCGCGGAGACTATATCGGACAACGGTGCCATGAACGGATCTATGGAGAGGCGAAACCTTGTATCTTCTGTAAGATCCCGTACTTGGTCGATTCGAAGGACGCTCGGCCTCTGGACAAGACGATCGTGTTTGAACTGTTCAATCCGGTGGATGATCGATGGTATCAGTTGCAGGAAAAGGTCATTACCTGGCCGGATGGAAGAACCACCAAGTACTCCATCGCCGTGGACATCACCGAGTTGAAAGAAACCCAGAATCGGTTAGCAGAGGCCCACGCGCAACTAGCCTTAAAGAACAAAATGCTGGAAAAACTTTCCACTACCGATTCCCTTACAGGTCTTTGCAACCGACTCAAGATCGACGATATTCTGGAAATCACTCTATACGCGGCCCAACGGTATGGAAGAGTCTTTTCTCTCATCCTGATCGATATCGATCACTTCAAGAACGTGAACGATAGTTTCGGGCATCTCGTGGGAGACAAGGTACTCAAACAGATGGCCGAGGTACTCCAAAGCCAGATTCGAAAGACCGATCACCTGGGTAGATGGGGAGGGGAAGAATTTTTGATCATTGCGGAGGACACGGATTCTGATGCCGCGGAGCTACTAGCGGAAAAACTCCGTAAGGCTGTGGAAATAACCACCTTCCCCGAGGCGGGACAGATAACTATCAGCCTGGGTGTAGCGACTTGGCGCGATTCCGATGATCGGATCACGATCGTACAGCGAGCGGATAATGCCCTGTACCGGGCAAAAGAGTCAGGGAGAAACCGCATAGTTGTGGAAGGGTAGCGGGTTTCTATTGACTATTAGGTCGGATTATGGTAGCTTAATCTCATCTGGCTTGCATAGCAGGTATCTGTGTTTTCTGGCTACGTGAAGGGGAAAAGAGTTCTGCATCTTCAGAGTGCTGTTACGATCACTTGTCTGTACGTACTTCCTGAAAGCGGTAACCCACTTTCTGAATCCGGGCCCAGGACGGTAACACGGGTGGTTTATCGTTGATAAACTCCAGATCAATTTCTTATGTATGGGTTCAAAACAGAACCCGGAGGACCATTCAGTATGGCGAAAAAACTGTATGTCGGAAATCTGAGCTATAGTTCCGACGAGGCCGAGCTCCAGAATCTATTCTCTCAGTACGGCGAAGTCACCTCGGTGAACATCATCACGGACAAAATGACGGGAAGAGCCCGGGGATTCGGATTCGTGGAAATGGCCACAGAAGAAGGCGCCCAGGCTGCCATCCAGGCCACCAACGGCATGGAACTGCGCGGCCGACAGCTTCGCGTGAACGAAGCGCTAGAGCAGAACCGCGACAGAGGGAATCGTTCCCGAGGACACGGCGGATTTGGTGGCGGTGGGTATCGGGATCGGTATTAGAAGATAGTACTGAATCGAATGTGAAAAAGCCGGATGGCAAACCATCCGGCTTTTTTTATGCCATAGAGAAGGTCGGTGCTTAAAGAAATGACTCATACGAAAATTATTCACCCTTCTTCCGTAACCGCGTTTCCGCGATCTCGTCCAGCAGTCTGATGTAGCCGTTGAGAAACATGGTCTTGAAGAGCATCACGGGGCCGAAATCGGCGAACTCCTCCAGCTTCATCCCGTCTTCCTCGTAGGCCCGGCGGAATCCCGGCAGTTTGGCGGACAGTTCCTCTACCACCTCCTTTGGGGTGGGTCTATCGATCCGGTTCTCCACCGGGGGGTCCTTATGGATAAGTTCCTCCGCCGTGCTCCAGTTGATGGTGATGTGAAAGTCCCCTCCCACGAACTCGGTGAAGTGACTTAAGTTCCGAGCCCCGCCGCCCAGAAGGGTGCCCGGTAGCTTCCGTTCCTTCAGAATCTGGTACTCTTTGCGGGCAATGATCGTGCCCGCCTGGGAAAGAACAGTGGGATCAATGGGGATCTTTTCGTTCTTCACCACCTCGGCAAAGTACTGGTCGAAGATCCCCGTGATGTGAGTGACGTAGAAAGATGGATGGTTTCCGCTCTTCTTAGAGGCTCTCTGGTACCGTTCGCAGATCTCCAATGCTTGGGCGATGGAGAAGATCTCGGTGGCGCAGACGGGGATGTTGCGGGCCACTAGTTCCTCGATCGCCTCGCACCCGCCCGCGATCACGGGGATCTTGGCCATGAAATTTTTGCCCAGTTTCGCGAACTCCAGGTGGATCTTCACCGTGTGTTCCGCATTATAGTCCTTCCGGGGATCGTCCTGGATGGTCACATACCCTTCCTTACCCTTACTGGACTGGTACAAGGGATAGAAGCGGTCCAGGATTCGCTTGGAAACGGTTTTGATCACCTCGATCGCAAGCGCGTCGGTAGATAAGTTGGGATGGGCGCGCACCGTGTCCCGGATCACCGCCTTGATGTAAGCGGGTTCGCTCTGAAGGAGCTTGGAGCAGTAGGAGGGGTTGGTGGTGCAATTGACCGCGCCCGCCGCGAGGGCCTTCTCCATGTCCGAATCCGAGGGGTTATTGATCCAGAGACGGGTAGGTGTCTCCTTATGTACGCGGTGAAAGTAGCCTTGTTTCATGGTCTATCTCCTTATATTCCTAGGTATGCTTTCTGCACGAGTTCCGACTTCAATAGTTCTTCGCCCGTACCATGCATTACCACGCGGCCGGTCTGTAGCACGTAGGCCCGATGGGCGAGTTCCAACGCTTCATGGACCTTCTGTTCCACCAGCATGATCGTGGTTCCTTGGGAGTTGATTGTCTTAAGAATCTTGAAGATTTCTTCTACCACTATCGGTGCTACCCCAAGGGAACACTCATCCACGATGAGTAGTTCGGGGTTACTCATTAGCCCCCTTCCAATGGCGAGCATCTGTTGCTGCCCACCACTCAACGTTTCGGCCCGCTGCTTTTTCCGTTCCTTCAGAATTGGAAAGATGGAGTACACGTACTCTAAATTGTCTTTGATCTTTTTTTCGTCTTTGATAAGGTAAGCGCCAAGCTTAAGATTCTCTTCTACCGTTTGTTTTCCGAAGAGGTGTCTACCCTCAGGTACCTGGATGATCCCCAATCGAACGATCTCGTGGGAAGGAAGGGTATCGATTCGCGTGCCCTTGAAGGTAATGGTTCCTTCAGTGGGTTTGATGAGGCCGGATATCGCTCGGATCAGGGTGGATTTTCCGGCTCCGTTGGAACCGATGATCCCCACGATTTCCCCTTTGTGCACTTCCAGAGTCACCCCTTGGAGCGCCGGAACTCCCCGATACCCAGCTTTCAGGTTAACGATTTCTAGCATACTTGTCTCCCAGGTAGGCTTTGATTACATCCGGATTTTCCGCGACTTCCTTCGCGGTTCCCTGCGCGATGAGGGTCCCTAGGTTCAACACGAGAACCCGATCGCAGATCGGCATGATCGCTTCCATCACATGCTCGACTACCACCAGCGTTACTCCCTCTTTCTTCAGGTTAAGAATCAACTCCTGTACGTCCCGGAACTCCGTTGGCGTCAATCCCGCCATCGCTTCGTCCAGCATGAGAAGGGCGGGCCTTGTAACCAGCGCCATGGCTATTTCCAACCGCTTTTTCGCGGGAATGGGTAGAGAACCCGCCAGATGTTCCGTGTAATGGTCGATTCCGCTTTGCTTGAGCGCTTGTCGAGCGAGTACCCGCGCCCCTTGTACCGTTTTTTCATGGAGAAAGGCGCCTACCATCACGTTCTCTTCCACCGTCATGTCGTCCAATATCTGCACCACTTGAAAAGTGCGGGCAAGCCCATGCCGCACAACCTTGTGGGGAGGCCAGTTCGTGATGTCCTTACCTCGATACAGGATCCTTCCTTTCGTAACGGGAGTAAAGCCCGTGATACAGTTGAAGAGGGTCGTCTTACCCGCCCCGTTCGGCCCAATCAGAGCGGTGATTTCTCCCTCCTCCAGAGTGAAACTAACCCCCGACAAGGCGCGAAGCCCTCCAAAATCCTTATATAGATCTTCCACCTGTAAGATTGCAGTATTCATGGATTCGTCCTTTTCTTCGCGGAGATGCGTTTCCACAATCCCATCAATCCTTTGGGTTCCAGGATGCAGAAAATAATGATCAGGGCACCGTACAGCATGAGGTCTAACCCTTGTCCCTGTTTCCCCAACCACGCCCGGGTGTATTCCGAAAGGGGTATGAGGACCAAAGCCCCCAGAATGGGTCCTCCTAAACTTCCAATGCCGCCTAGCACGGCTACCATGGCTACCGTGATGGAGATGGAACTGGCGAACACGTAGTCCGGTTCCACATAGAGGCTGAATTGAGTGAGGAAACTTCCCGCTAAGGCCGTGAAGAAAGCTGAAATAGCAATACTTAGGAGTTTGTAGAAACTACGGTTGATTCCCAATCCGGCAGCCGCTTCTTCGTTGTCTCGTATAGCCCGGAAGTAGTAGCCCGTTCGGGATCGTTCCAGGAAATACACCACGAGGTTCACGATGATGAACAGGAACAGGATGATGTAATAGTACGGAAGTCTAGAGGAATGGAATTGAAAAGTAAGCAAGGATTCCTTTTCGATGGGTAGCTGGATCCCTCGGGCGGCGCCCACATACTCCCAGTTTGAAAAAGAGATCCGCATCACTTCCGCCATGGCAATGGTAGCGATGGAAAAGTATCGTCCCCGGAGTTTACTGACCGGGTAGCCGGCCACGACGCCGAACATGGCCGTGATTAGCCCTCCGATCAGCAAAGCGATCCAAGGGTTGATCCCAAAGTGCGTGTAGAGGAAGGCGGAGGTATACGCGCCGATCCCGAAGTAGGCGACCTGCCCTACCGAGATCAATCCCGTGTACCCACCCATGATGTTCCAGGCCTGCGCCATCAATCCGTACATCAGGACAAAGATGGCCGTGTTCTGGGCAAATCGGTCTTGAACGATCCAGGGAAAGATAAGAGCTATCAACAGACCGATTCCCAGAACGAACATGGGGAATCTTCGATGTCGTACGAGTTCCATCATACTTTCCCCCGTCCCAATAGTCCCTGCGGACGTACAAGCACGATTCCCAGATAGATCAGGAACATGAGAGCGTATTTCCAGTTCGGATCCACGTAATACCCCCCCAGGGTCTCCACGAGTCCAAGGATCAACGCGCCGAGAAACGCTCCTTCCACGCTTCCAAATCCCCCGAGCGCTACCGCTACCAGAGCGATCAAACCGAACAGACTCGCCACGTCCGGAAAGATGTAATAGAAGGTTGCCAGTAGGGAACCGGCAGCTCCCGCGCAAGCAATGCCCAACCCAAAAGAAAAGGCGGCGATTCGTTTCAGATTGATTCCCATGAGAGCGGCTCCCATTTTGTCCGCTGAGATCGCTTGAATCGCTTGTCCCGTTCGGGTCTTACGTATGAACAGGAACACGAGGGCTGCCACAAGGATGCTCCCCAAGGAAGAGGCGAGCTTGGGCAATTCGATCATGACAGTTCCTATCTTCCACACCCCATGGACCATCGATTCTTTAATAGTACGAAAATTGGGCGACCATAGGAATTGGGCCATGTTGATAAGAAAGAATCCAAGGCCAAAGGTAGCAAGTAACCGGGACACGTACGGACCATCCACCACGTATTGAATGATGATTTGATACACGATCACACCCAGCAGGAACAATAGAACGATGGCTACCGGGGTGAAGAGGAGTGGATCGATGCGGAGGAGCTGGTCCCCGTAGTAAGCCGCGTACATCGCCAGCATCACGAAGGCCCCATGGGCGAAGTTCACGATTCCCATGACACCCCAGATTAGGCTCAGTCCCATGGAAATCAGGCTGTAGATACATCCGAGGAGAAGCCCGGACACGACTAACTGAATGAACATGGATACCATCCTTCTCGAAAGGATAGGTCTTGCTCGGGGCAAGACCCATCCAAGATGCGTTACGTTTCTACTTGTTGTATACCCTGTTTTTACCGTTCCTTCCAGGGCTTGAAGGGGAACTGGTAAGGCACAGGGGCAAGATCAAAGGGCCATACTACACGGTACTGTTGGTTCTGGATCTGCAGGTACAAGCTCCGGGCGTAGATGTTGTCATGGGTGTTGGGATCGAACTTGCAGCCTTCGTAGGGAGAGATGAAGGCGGAAGCAGGCAGGTTTGTTTCCATCAGTGCCTTCTGGATGGCGTCCGGATCAAGAGACTTAGCCCTGTTGATGGCGTCAGCCATCACGAAGGGAGCGGTGAAACTTCGAGCCGCGTTGGCGCTCATGTCTCTACCGTATTTTTGCTTGTACAGTTCATTGATCTTGGTGATGAAGGGTTTCGCTTTGGCCAAGTCCAAACCGTACACCGCGCGGGTGAAGATGTAGTTCCCGTCGTTCCCAAGGGTCTGGAGGAAGTTCGGTTCCACGTACGCTGCCATCCCCACGAACACCTTGGGTACCACGTCCATCGATTTCAGGGTTTTCACGAAGAGAATCGCGTCACTGATGTATCCGGGGTGAATCAAAACATCGGGCTGAGAAGCCTTGATTCTCATCACTTCCGCCGTAAGATCGGTAGTTCTATTGGGATATCCAATGTCAGCG
>CAKZQO010000157.1 GCA_937140905.1 uncultured Spirochaeta sp. | reverse complement strand
AGGCAAGGAGGGTGTTCAGAAGGTAACTGCTTCCAACGTAATCATTGCTACGGGTTCCAGACCAAAGTCCATTCCAGGATTCCCAATTGATGAGGACCGGGTTCTTTCCTCTACGGGCGCGCTTATGCTTAAAAGTTTGCCTAAACGGCTTTTGATCCTAGGGGCAGGGGCAATCGGAATCGAGTTCGCATACGTGATGAATGCCTTTGGAGTGGAGGTAACGGTGGTAGAAATGCTACCCCAGATTCTTCCATTGGAAGATTCTGAGGTAGTAACGGTAGTAGAGAAGGAGTTTACGAAGCGAGGAGTAAAGTTCCATGTGGGAACTCGAGCCATTGGGATGGATAGGGGAAACTCTTCGATTCAAGTTCGTCTCCAAAAGGGAGACGAGGCGCCGTACACTGTGGAGGCGGATAAGGTTTTAGTCGCCGTCGGTCGAGCGCCCAACACAGAAGATTTAGGATTGGAAAAGATTGGAGTGGCCTTGGAGAAAGGGTTCATCAAAGTTGGGGATTACTACGAAACGTCTGTCCGGGGTGTGTATGCAGTGGGAGATGTGGTTCCCACGCCCCTTCTTGCCCACGTGGCCTCCAAAGAAGGGGAAATTGCGGTAGAACATATCGCGGGGAAGAAACCTCCTTCCCGCATTCCGCTAGATGAGATTCCTCAGGCCGTATACTGTGAGCCTGAGGTGGCTAGTTTCGGGGTGACGGAAAATGAGGCACAAAAACGGGGGCTGAAGTACCAGAAGGCTATTTTCCCCTATCGAGGGGTGGGAAAAGCGGTAGCTGTAGAAAGTGCGGAGGGGATGGTGAAGCTTCTCTTCGATTCATCTACGGGGGAGATTCTGGGCGCACATATCGTGGGATTACAGGCAACGGAGTTGATCCACGAGATTCTCCTAGCAAAGAAAGCGGAAGCTGGAACAGAAGATATAGCGGCCATGGTTCATGCTCATCCAACCTTATCGGAAGGGGTAATGGAAGCGTCTCGTGCAGCTGAAGGGTGGGCCATCCACATCTAGAGAACTTAGAGAACTATTTTTCGCTTCCTATCCTCTTGACATTCCCAGCGCTAGATACCTTTCTTAAGCCTTTCCTCTATTTGGGAAAGCGCCTTCGAAGCAGGTAACGGAAGGTACAAGTCCGTGAGGGAAAAGGTAAAAGCAGAAGGTTCGGGATTGATTTCTAGAATAAAGGCGCCATTTCTCTTCGCTATACGGGGTAGATCCGCAGCGGGATATACTTCCCCTGTGGTACCAATCACAATGAGAAGATCGGTTTGTTCCATTGCCTGAAAAGAAGCACTGAGGGCGTCAGGGGGAATTGCCTCTCCAAAGAATACGAAATCTGGTTTCAACACCCCTCCACAGGAAGTGCAATGGGGGGGTACGGTTTCGAGAGAAACTGACGCAATCGCAACGCTCCTTCCGCAAGAAAGACATCGCAGAGAGCGGGAATTCCCATGGTACTCAATGACCTTTTGGCTACCAGCCCGATGATGGAGATTGTCGATGTTCTGAGTGATAAGAGTCTTTAGTAAGCCCCTCTGTTCCCAACTGGCGAGAATGATGTGGGCTTTGTTCGGTTGGGCTTGCCGAAACTTCTCGAAAAACACATCCCGAATCACGATCCAGCTTTCCTTGGGATGAGCACGAAAGTAGGAGAGTTCCAACACTTCCGGATCGTACTGGTTCCAGATTCCGCCTTGCCCTCTAAAAGGAGGAATCCCACTTTCTACTGAAATCCCCGCTCCTGTAAAAACGGTCAATTCGTGGGATTCTCGAATTTTTTTTGCTGCAAGATCTAGGTTAGATGCCAGGAATGCCATACTGAATAGATACCTTCTCGTATTTTGAGAAAGTATTAATTAGTGACGTGTTTTCTGTCTAGGATTTTTTCCAGTGTATAGCTGGTGAGGATATCCGATACCCCTTTGGATACTTCTACCCATACCCCATGGATCGGGCAAAAATCCATTCGTTTGCATCCGGAATCTTTTTCTTTTTCAATCTTCGAGCAATTGGAGCAAGGAGTAAGCTTTACCCCTTCCCCAACGGCAATGAAGATATCCTGGATGGTGATTTCATTAGGATCTTTGGCAAGAACGAAGCCACCACCCGGACCACGCACCGATCGGATAATGCCGGCTTTCTTGAGCCTGAAGAAAATTTGCTCGAGAAATTCCGGAGAAATGTCCTCTTCCTCAGCAATCTGTTTGATGGATACGGGCTTCTCGGAGTGCGAAGCTGCTAGATTTGCTACTGCCCGTAACGCGTACCGACCTTTTGTGGTTACCCTCATATTCTTCCCTAATAGTTTATTATATCACTCAACGAAGAAAAAGGGAAGAGATTTTATAAAAAATCTCTTATCAATGTAAAATTAAGAGTTCACCCGCTCCACGTACTCGTTCGTTTCCGTGTTAATCATGATCTTCTCTCCCTGTTTGATGAAGATGGGTACCCGGACAGTGAGTCCCGTTTCCAGAACGACCGGTTTGGTGGCACCGGTAACCGTGTCTCCTTTCAGGGCTTCATGAGCTTCTTTCACGGTAAGAACGATTTTATAAGGGATCTTGATATCGATGGGGTTTCCTTCCCAAAAAGTCACATAGTAACTATGCCCTTCCTGTAGATAGTACTGCTTGTCTTCCAATCCTTGTTTGGGGACAGTGAACTGTTCATAGCTTTCGTTGTCCATGAAGTAATAACCCGTGGCATCGGAGTAGAGGAACTGGGCATTCTTGTCGTACACATCCGCCTCTTCCACGGAATCATTGGTCTTAATGGTTTCCCGCAATACTTGACCGGTCTTCAGATTCTTCAGTTTCAATCGTACGAAGGCCGAACCCTTCCCCGGGTTCACGAACTCCCGCTCTACGACCAGGTATGGATCGTTCTTCAGCAAGAGACACATACCTTTTTCAATGGCACCTGCTCTGATCATACAATCCGCTTGTTTCCCTCTCTATTCATTAGGATAAGTTTATGAAAAAACTATATCAGAAATGGGAAATAAAATCACCCCCTCTAACGAGGACTTTCCCGACAAGCACATCAACAATCTATCCACTCCTAGGGCTACACCGGAACAGGAGGGACTTGTTTCTAGGGTTGGGTGCTTATACATGTCCCGAAAAGAAACATCCAGTGGGTGAGGTACCCGTGAAAATCGTTTCTTTTCCCCTTCCCTATCGAAGTATGCGTCTATTTCATTCGGGTCTGTTTCCTCGGTAAAGCAGTTAGCCAGTTCGATCCCTTCAATGTACAGTTCCCATCGTTCCCTCCAGGGAGTTCCAGGAATTCGCTTTGCTAGGCATTGAACTTCCGCAGGGTAATCGAGAAGCACCAAAGGACGATCCTTGGGTAAGTTCGGTTCTATCAGGTGAACGAATATTTGATTGAACGCTTCTTCCCAACTTGCCTCCTCCGAAAGGGAAAGCCCAAGAGATTTCCCTTTTTCGATCAAGGCTTCTCGATCCAGAGGTTCTAAAGAGAAGCCCGCGTAACGTTGAAAGGCTTCCTCTACTCGCATTCGCTGGAAAGGCGGTTCAAGGACACTGAGATCGGAGGTGCGAAGTTCCCGGGGTATCTGTTCAATCAAGAAGTGGAAGTATTGTTCTGTTATGTTGATGGAGGAGAGGTAGTCGGCTCCTTTCGTGTAGTATTCCAGGAGGGTGAATTCGGGGTTATGGAGTCTTCCAATGGACTCCGCATTCCTAAAGGACTTGGTGATTTGAAATAGGGAGGGCCAACCCTTCGCCAGGAGTCGTTTCATCCACACCTCTGGGGATGGAATCAGGTACAAGGGGATAGGTTCCCGATCAGGGTGAAGAAAAAAGGTTTGGAATACCTCGATCGCTGGTTCTGGAATCAGGGCAGGGGAAAGAATTGGCGTTTCCACCTCTAAGTACCCTCTCTGGAAAAAGAATTCCCGGGTAATGCGATTGAAATAGGAACGCAAGATGGCTATTTGTGGATCCATATAACTAAAAATACAGGGTTTTGAAAATTTTCGGAATATGGATTGCCTCCAGGGTAAATAGGATGTAGGATACGTTACTATGAAGATCGTGTACCTTTTACGACATGCCAAGGCAAAGAAGGATATCCCTGACCTTCCCGACATCGAACGTCCTTTGATGAAGCGGGGAAGGGCAGATGCGGAACAGATGGGTTTGCTGCTGAAACAACGGGGGGTGAGTTTCGATCGGGTTCTTTGCAGCCCCGCCCTACGAGCGAGGGAAACCGTTCAGATTCTGTTGCCCTTTGTCCATTTTAGTCTGCGATCGATTGAGTATATGGATGACCTGTATTCTGCCTCGGGTGAAGATATAAGGGATATCCTTTCTTCCCTGAAAGAAGGAGAGACCGTTCTAGTTTGCGGGCATAATCCAGCTATCGAGGATCTTTCTGCGCGCTGGGCTGGCCAAACCCTGGAAAAATTTCGAACTTGTGGCTGTTTCTATGCCCGATTCCTTATTGATGGGTGGGAGCAGCTCCCTTCCGCTGCCCCAGGGGAGTGGGAGTATTTCGACCCAGAGGTTCAGTGATTCCTCTTTGAAAATCGGCCGACGGCCGACAAATCCTATTGACCTTGCAAACAACTCTTTTGTAGGATGGGGCCATGCCAGGACCCAAACCTATCTTGCGGGATTCGGCCCGTATAGGAATCGTGAACCGAGGGGAAGCGGCCATCCGTTTCATCCGTGCCGTTCGGGATTTCAATCGCCTCGAAGGAACAGAGCTTAAAACCGTTGCCTTCTATACGGAGCGCGAAAAGAATGCCCTCTTCAGTCGGGAGGCGGATTTTGCCTACCCCCTCTATGAGTTCCCTTCGTATAGGAAGGGAAAGGGGAGCCCTTATCTAGATCGCACGTTACTCCTAGAAGCCCTCGCTCTTTCGGGATGTACAGCTGTTTGGGTGGGGTGGGGGTTCGTTTCGGAGGATGCTGAGTTTGCTTCCATGGTGGAACAAGCAGGTCTTGTGTTCTTGGGGCCTGATTCGAGAGCGATGGCCCTCTTAGGCGACAAGATCGCTGCAAAGGAATTAGCCGAAAAGGCGGAGGTTCCCATTTGCCCCTGGAGCCAGGGACCGGTTAGTACCCTGAAAGAAGCTGAAGAGGTTTCGGATCGAATTGGGTATCCGGTGATCGTAAAGGCTGCCAATGCAGGAGGAGGAAGAGGGATCCGGTTCGTCCTAAAACCAGAGGATCTGAAGCCTCAGTTCCATTCTGCGGTAGAAGAAACGTTCAGGATAACTGGAAACAGGGTGGTATTCATTGAAAGATTTGTTCAGAAAGGAAGGCACTTAGAGGTACAGGTTCTGGTGGATCGATATGGAAATGTGAAGACCTTTGGGGTGAGGGACTGTTCCGTCCAACGGAAAAACCAGAAGATCATAGAGGAAACCCCTCCAGCTGGCTTTTCGCAAGATACGATTCGGAGGATGGAGGATGCAGCCCTCCGGTTGGTAAAGGCCGCAGGGTATGAAAGTGCTGGGACCGTCGAATTTTTATACGACCTGATTCGAGAAGAGTTCTACTTCATGGAGGTGAACACTCGCCTTCAGGTGGAACACCCCATCACAGAGCAACTCTATGGGATAGATCTCGTGCAGGGGCAAATCCGGGTAGCACGGGGGGAGAACATTGCGGATTGGAAAGTGGAGCCTAGAGGGACTGTCATCGAAGTACGTCTAAACGCGGAGGATCCACAGAGGGACTTCCGTCCCTCTCCCGGGTGGGTGTCGACGTTCAGACCTCCCGCTGGCCCGGGAATTCGAATCGATTCTGGAATCGATCAGGGAAGTGAGATTCCACCGGATTTCGATTCCATGGTAGCCAAGGTAATCGCTTCAGGCCCTAATCGAGCAGCCACTCTGGCAAGACTGGAACGAGCGCTGATGGAAATGCGGATTCGGATAGAGGGAGGTACTACCAATAGAGCATTCCTACTGGGATTACTCCGAAACCCCGAAATACGGAAAGGCGGAGTACATACCCGCTTCGTAGAGGAGTTACTTTCCTCTGGAAAAGAGATGTTTCCAACTCCGGATTGGGATATTGCTTTAATAGTGGGAGCGATCGAGCGGTATCTGGGAAGATTCCAAGAAGAATTGACGAATTTCACCCAACAGATGCTTACTTTCGGATCTCCAAGGGATTTGCGGCCTAGCACGGGATACGAGGTAGAGGTGTCGGCAAAGGGCCATCGCTACTCTTTCCTGGTGAAAGCGTTGGACGAGGAAACCTTTCTGATTAAAAACGAACAGAATTTTACGGTTCGCTATCAAAAAAAAGCGGAGGAATCCCAGCTTTGGGCTGCTGGAAATCGGTATGGAATCCAGATCGTAGAACGGGGGGATGTTCTGCAGGTGGAGGTGAATGGGATCCCGTACGAACTGGAATTCACCCTAGGGGGTGTCGTAAAATCTCCCTCTCCGGGGGTGGTTCTCTCCATTCCCGTCCGCGCGGGTGAAAAGGTGGGAAAAGGGGATGTGCTTCTAACCCTTGAAGCGATGAAGATGGAGGTGGTTGTACCTGCCTCGGCGGATGGAATCGTACGGGAAGTGAAGGTTCGTCCGGGTGAGCAGGTAGGAGCGGGACAAGTTCTAATTGTACTGGATGCAATAGAACAAGGAGAAGAATCGAAGGAACCGTCCAAAGAGGAACGCATTAACTTTCAACGACTTGAACAAGCAGATGTAGAGTATCAATGGAAAGCTCTCAAGGGAATGGTGAAGGCGGTTCTCTTGGGGTATGATGGTAGCCTTCAGGTAACTGATCTCTATCGAGAGATCAAGACCTTTCAACAAGCTCATCCTTCGTATACAGAAGGGATCAAAGCTCTATGGATGGATGGGTTGAATATTTTTGCCACCATCGAACGCCTCTTTTCTACGCACCAAGTGGATCCTGAAGGGGAACTCGTACCAGTGTCCTCTTTGGAACTTCTATCCCATTTTTTCAAACGAACGGTGGATCGAAAGAAAGGGTTTCCTTTATCCTTTTTGACCTTTCTAGAGCGAGCCTTAAAGCTGTATGGTGTGAATGTGGATGAGGATACCGATAGGGCACGGAAAGTGCTATACCGTTTGTTCAAATCTAGAGCTGCTTTATCAGCAAAACAGGACTTACTTCTGAGTATACTCGCAACCCCTCAGGATCTCGAGGGAGTCGGAGAAAACCTCTCGGATATTTTGGATGAGATTGCTTTGATCTCACAACCTTCCCGACAAACCCTGGCAGACGCAGCCATCAACGCCCGATACCATCTGTTCGACCGATTCATCCTGCAGAACATCCGGGAACAGAAAAGCGCTCGAGTGGGTAGGATTCTATCTCTATTACTGAAAGGAGGATCCATCGGCAGAACAACGGAAACTCTCATGGACCGACTGATGGATCTAGGAGAGCAGGCAGTTCCCGAATTTATCCGAATCATCAAGGAAGGCTCTCCCTCTTTGAAGGATTTAGCCTTGGAAGCTCTGTCCCGAAGGTTGAATAGGGATCGAAAGGTAGAGTCAGTCTCGGTGGTAGAGAGGAAGGGATCGCGGATTGCCGAGGTGAAAAGCCAGGACGCAGGGCAGGAATACATTACATTGGTCACTTATCTAGATCCATTTAATCCAGCTTCAGCGGTGAAAATTCTTTGGGAACAAAGCATGGATTCTTCCCTCAAGAGGGACAGCAAAATCTTGGAGTGGGTGGCATTCACGGAAAATGACGAGCCTACTGAACTATTCGATACGTTTCATAAAACCCTAGAGCGGGAAGCAACTTCTTCCCAACAGGTTCCACCCTGTAATTGGGTTTCATTGGGGATTTCCGAAAAAGGCGGAATGGTTATCTATAGAACATGGATCTCGAAGGCGGAGGAGAAGGGTGGTAAGCATTTTGTCGCGGATGGAGGCAGGTTACAGTTTGGTCCTTTGCAGTACCGAGAGTTACGCCTCTACCGGCTTACCAATTTTCAGTTAGAGTATCTTACGGGAGGAGAGGAGTATCACCTGATCCGCGGGGTGGCAAATAATAATCCTCGGGACGAACGGATTTTTGCTTTCGTGGAAGTGTCCACTACCCGGCCCGAGTTCACCCCTGATGGGAGAATAGGAAGAATGGTCGCTTTCGAGCATGTGTTCATGGAGGCGATCTATGCTTTTAGGAAGGAGCAGATAAAGCGGAAACATCGTCTATTCTGGAATAGGATCATCATTCACATCCGACCAGTACTGGATATTTCCGTGCCCGTGATCCAGGAATACGCCGAACGTATGGCTGCCCGAACATTGGGATTGGGAGTTGAGAGACTTACTCTCTACTGCAGATTCGTGAACGAGGATCGACAGGTGCTAGAAAAGGAACTCCTGTTCGACAATATCGTGGGAACGAACTTCACCATTCGAGTGCGGGAGCCTTCAAGAAGGCCGATGGAGCCGATGGATGGGTACGTAGCTAAGGTAGTGCGAGCCCGCCAGCGCGGAACCGTATATCCTTATGAAATTATCCGGATGTTGACTTCTCAATCGAAGGATTCCTCCTTCGAAGAGTATGATCTCGCTTCAACAGAGGGATCTTCCCCACCAAAGCCGGCTTATCGGAGTGTGAAGGGCCGACCCTATGGAATGAATACCGCCAATATCGTGTTCGGAATCATTGAGAATTCATTACAGGATGGGCGTAAAATCAAACGGGTGATTATCCTATCGGATCCTACTACAGACCTCGGATCGTTGGCAGAAGGGGAATGTAGAAGGGTCAATGCGGCCATCGATCTTGCAGAAGATCTGAGGCTACCTGTTGAGTTTTTGCCGATCTCTGCAGGAGCTCGGATCGACATGGATTCCGGCACAGAGAACCTAGACTGGACAGCGGCCACCTTGAAGCGAATCATCGAGTTCACCCAAAAGGGGGGAGTAATCCATATCATTGTAGCGGGAACCAACGTGGGTGCCCAATCGTACTGGAACGCTGAAGCCACCATGTTGATGCACACCAAGGGGCTGTTGATCATGACAGAAACCGCATCGATGCTTCTCACCGGAAAGAAAGCTCTGGATTTTTCTGGAAGTGTCAGTGCCGAGGACAATCTGGGAATCGGCGGAGCTGAGAAAATCATGGAGCCGAATGGACAGGCACAGATCAAGGTGAAGGATCTACGGGAGGCTTACGAAGTCCTCTTCCACCATTACTCGCTCACCTATGTGGCTCCAGGGGAAACGTATCCGGTACGAATTCCCACCAAGGATCCTGTGGACCGGGATGTGGGGGAGTTTCCCTATCGAGACACCAATGGGCAAGGTTTTTCTACAATACGAGATATTTTCAGTGCTCAGCTGAATCCTGAGCGGAAGAAACCTTTCGACATCCGGCAGGTCATGACGGCTCTGATTGACCAGGACACGAAACCACTTGAAAGGTGGGCTGGGATGCGGGATGCGGAAACCTCTGTCGTATGGGAAGCTCGGATTGGGGGATTCGCAGTAGGACTTATTGGAATCGAAAGCAAACCCATCCCAAGAAAAGGAGAAATCCCCTACGATGGACCAGAGAGTTGGAGTGGGGGTACCCTTTTCCCCCTTAGTTCCAAGAAGACCGCTCGGGCCATAAATAGTTGGAGTGGGAGGCTCCCCGTGGTATTCCTTGCCAACTTGAGCGGATTCGATGGATCTCCCGAGTCTCTGCGAAAACTGCAGCTGGAATATGGAGCGGAGATTGGAAGGGCGGTGGTGAACTTCAAGGGGCCCTTCATATTCGTGGTCATTGCCCGGTACCACGGAGGAGCGTACGTGGTGTTCTCCAAGTACCTGAATCCCAATCTACATGTGGTGGCCCTGGAAGGAGCTTACGCATCGGTAATAGGAGGAGCGCCCGCGGCAGCGGTTGTGTTCCCTTCTCAGGTGTTGAAGGAAACGTATGCCGATCCGGAAGTGCAAAAAGCCCAGGAGCGGCTGCGGACAGACAAAAACTTCAACCAAAAGGATTTCGATGAAATCTTTAGAAGGGTTCATAGCGAAAAGCAGAGCGCCCTTGCGTCCCGATTCGATCGAATCCATTCGGTAGAACGGGCCTTAAAGGTAGGATCCATCGATGCCATTATTCCCGTGTCTCGATTGAGGCCCTATGTGGTGGAACGGATCGAGCAGGGGCTTACTTCTTCTTTGGCTCGATGAAACTTACATTGACGAGGAAAGGCCCATAGTTGGTGCTGAAAGGGATTCCAACGATCGGTGCTCGTTCGGGCCACATGACAGAATGATTTTCCCCTTGCACGACAAAAGGGACGGATACTTTGATATTGTAATCGGTAAGCTTGCCGGAGGCATTACCCGCAATAACGTTCACCAACTCTCCGATCATTCCATTGATTACATCTTCCCGCTCCTCTTCATCCTTGCAAAGGATCCCTGTTTTTTCCAATAGTTTTTCCGTAAGGTACCGGGTTAAGCGGATAACCACCACGCCGATCACGGGACCCGTAAGGACCATTACCCCTGAAACGTCCCACCGATGGGTGTTGGATCTCTCCATCAAGAAGGCTTTTCCCGGGACAGGTTCGATTCCGAAGGTTTGCCGAAACAATTGGAGGGTAGCCTCGAGAAATGGATTGATGTATTCCGCTTTCATAATCCTTCAAAAACCCAAAAACCTTATCAAAAAGGGCTGCCTATAAAGACAGCCCTTCGATGAATGAACGCTCGATGACCCTCTGCCGATTCATCAATCTGCCGAAAGGGCTCGCTCGGTGGCTGGATCGAAGAAAATCGCTTTTTCCATGTTTGGAATCAGGTCGATCCGTTGCCCCACCTTGAAAGTATGGTGAGGAGGTACCCGGGCAATCATTTGATGTTTTCCGGTGTTCACATAGAGATGGATTTCTGCTCCCAGCGGTTCCACCACTTCGATCGTTGATTGGATACTTTTGCCGGGGACTTCCTTCTCCGAATACACTAAGTCTTCGGGACGGATACCAAAGGTTAGTTCTTTCCCCGTGAAAGGTCTTACCAGATCGATATTCCGTCCCACGATTTGCACCTTGAAAGTTCCTTCATCAACGATGAAGTTTCCTGCGGATTCCTGGATCCGAACGTTTAAAAAGTTCATGGGAGGAGAACCGATGAATCCAGCCACGAATCTGTTTACCGGATAGTTGTACAGGTGGAGAGGATCTCCGATTTGTTGGATATAGCCATCCTTCATCACCACGATCTTATCTCCCATGGTCATGGCCTCTACCTGGTCGTGGGTAACATAGATCATGGTTGCTTGAAGCCGGTTGTGGAGAGCGGAAATCTCGGCCCTCATCTGGACTCGAAGCTTAGCATCAAGGTTGGAAAGAGGTTCGTCGAAGAGGAACACCTTTGGATGCCGGACGATCGCCCTTCCTACAGCCACCCGCTGACGTTGCCCTCCAGACAGAGCCTTTGGTTTGCGATCTAGGAGCATCTCGATGTCCAAGATTTTAGCTGCCTCTTTTACCCGTCGATCAATTTCGTCCTTGGGAAACTTGCGAATCTTCAAACCAAACGCCATGTTGTCGTACACAGTCATGTGGGGATAGAGGGCATAGTTCTGGAATACCATAGCGATATCCCGATCCTTTGGGGGAACATCGTTCATCAGTTTTCCATCGATGTACAATTCCCCTTCCGTGATGTCCTCCAAACCCGCGATCATCCTGAGGGTGGTAGTCTTCCCACAACCAGAAGGACCAACGAGCACGACGAATTCCTTGTCCTGGATGGTAATATTTGCATTGTTTACCGCCCGGACACCGCCTTCATACACTTTGCTTATGCCTTTTAGTTCTACTGTAGCCATGCGGCCTCCTAAAAATTATTCTATAGACCCTATGGTAGGAGACTTTGCCGCTCTTGTCAATGAAAAATAAAACGCTACCGTATCGGTTTGGACAGTATCCAGGTTTTCAATCGATCCTCCAGGGTCCCTATTGGTTTCTCGTTTTGAAGCTGATCGAATAGATAGGGTAGAAGAATCCTTTTTTTTAACTCTACCCAAGCGTAGGGCACGGGAGGAGGGAAGTCCAATAGTTCTCCTGGAGGAATATGCCCCATCAGATACGGATATAGGCGAGGATACTCTTTTTCGTTAATTTCTTGCAGGGCACTAAATCCTCCGAAAATACCAAAGGAGTAGGTAAACTTTATTTGAGATGCTTCGAGGAGTCTTTTCTGAGTGGTGGATTGGAAGAACCAGCTGAGAAAAGCTTCTGCTCCCTTGGGATTCGATGCTTTTTCTAGAATACCAATGTATAAGATGTTTTCCAATGCCAGGATCTTCCCCTTATGACCAATCCAGCGAAAGTTTAGACCCAAACGTCTGTTTTCTGGGAGATGGAAGAAGGTAGAAGCAGTGGAATACGCGTAATGTGCCCAACCTAATGAAACTTGGCGATAAGGGGGGGTAGTAAGGTATTTTTCTTTGTATCGAAGCTCGTTAGCTGGCCCACCGTTGTCTTTCTGCGACCAATCCTTTAGGAAATCCAGCGCTTGGGTAAGATTCTTTGAATTGTACTTCAACACTTGAAGGGAGTCTTCTGTATACGCGGCTCCAAAGAGCTGGGTAGTGAGAAGGATGAAGTCTCCATACCAGAGGGGGGAAAAACCCATTTGAACGATTTTATCAGCTTCAACTTTCCGGGATGAGGTGGAAATCGCTCTGATTTCTTCGAGGTTAAGGAGGAATAGTTCGTTCTCTTTTCCGGGGAAACGATTGTCATAGATTACGATCGGTAGATCGAAGGATACAGGTAAGAGGTACTGGCGATTATCCCGTTTTCCCAATTTCAAGAGACCTGGATAGAAATCCCGCAAGGGTATCTTTCGTTCAAAGAAAAGACCGTCTAGGGGTCGAAACTTTTTGATGGTATCATTTCCTGTGAGATACTCTGAAATCACTAGGTCTGGGGAAGCGCCTTCACTGGGAATGGGAACTGGAGAATCTTGGGTATATCGTAGTTCTATTCGATAATCGTTCTGATCGGTGTTGAAGGTTTCGATATAAGCGGCCACTTCCCTTCTGTTCGTAGTAAGCACTACGGTCTTGGGATTGTTATGGGAACACCCCTGAAAGAACCCAATGGCAAACACCCCTGCGAATATCATCAACGAAAAGCGCTTCATAACCCTGGAACCTTACGAGGGGCTTAGCACCTTGTCAATCCTCATTGATAACGATCTATAATAGCCGTACTATGACCCGTACGATGCGGTATAACTCTTACTCTCGCTACTTAAAAGAAAAATATGGAGGTAAAACCTATAGGATCGGAGTGGATGCGGGGTTTTCTTGTCCGAATAGGGGGCCTAACCGCAACCAAAGAGGTTGTTCTTTCTGTGATGTGGATGGATCCCGGTCTCCCTACTTAGGATCCCTAACAGATATAGGTGAACAGATACGGAGGGGATTGGAATTTCTCAGAACCCGATACGGTGCGAATCGGTTCATTCTTTATTTCCAAGCCTACACGAATACCTTTGCTAAAGCAGAACAACTGCACACTCTCTATTCTTATGGATTGTCCCTTGGAGAGTTCAAAGAACTGATCGTTTCTACCCGACCCGATTGTGTAGATGCAGACATTGCCGATGTCCTCGCTTCTTTCAGGACGCGAGTGGAAGATGTGTGGGTGGAATTGGGGCTTCAATCCTCTAACGAAGAGACGCTACAGAGGATCCAAAGAGGACACGGGAAGGGTGCGTTCGAGAAAGCCTTCCATCTTCTAAAGTCTCGAAATCTCAAGGTTGCCGTTCATCTCATTTTTGGTCTTCCGGGGGAAGGGTGGGAGGAGATCCTGCAAACTATCCGGTATGTGGCAGCCTTTCGACCGGATGGCATCAAGATTCATAACCTTCATATACCGTATAATGCTCCCATGTTCCAGGAGTTCTTATTGGGAGAACTCTCCATTCCCTGTGCCGAACGGCACTTGGAGTATGTGGTGAGGGCTTTGGAACTACTCCCCCCCGACACCCTCATCATGCGTCTCACCTGCGATACCCCTAAGGAAAGACTCGCTTTTCCTCGTTCTTTTCCCGATAAGGCAAATTTCCTCGCTCGCCTTGCCCAAAGGCTAGAGGAACAGGATACCTATCAGGGGAGACTCTTCAATTCTTAAGCGAATGGGGGTCGATGAAGGATACGCCGTTTACCTCTGGGACAGTTCATCTGCCGTGCGGAAGATCTCCTCGTAGAGGTCCTCCAACTGGGATACATCCACACTGGCAAAAGCCACTCGGAGGAACTGATCCTGGAGATTGATAGTTCCGATTCCTTTTTCCAAGAGACGTTTCCGCAAAGCTTCGGCGGATATCCCGTTGCAGCGGAAACTCATGAAGTACCCCGAGTTAAAAGGAACTTCTTGCAAAGCCTTGCCATTCTTTCGATGTTTGAGGATTTCTTTTACTTTCAGGTATCGTTCTCGGAGGATCTGATATTTGGCTTGCTTCTCTTGGGCATAGGAAGGACTCTTCATTACCCGAATCATGATGCTCTGAGCGAGGCGTGAAGAGTTTGAAATGGTGGTGCGGAGGACCGCAGAAGCTTTCACCATAAGGGCATCGAACTGTTCCGGTGATAGGCCTTTCCCGCCAAACGTGAGGAAGGCTACCCGGAAGCCCCACACAAAGTCTTCTTTAGTAGAGCCATCTACCTTGACAGCTAGCACTCGAGGGTGGAGATCCGCTAGATAGGCAAAACTAGATTGCGTTTCGGTTCCTTCTTCATAGAACAGGCCATAGTAGGCATCGTCCGATATAGTGAGAATATCTAACCCTTCTTCGGCACATTGGTACACCACTTCGGCTAGTTGTTTCGCTTCCTGTACAGTAGGCGAGTATCCCGCTGGATTGTTCGGAAAGTTTAAAAGGAGGGCTACTTTCCCTTTGGATTTGTGTTTCAGTATCTCTTTCTTTAATCCTTCCAGGTTGTAGGTACCTTGGGAATTGAAAAAAGGATAGGTAACGATCTGTGCCTGGTTCCGATCCTTGAAGATTAGCTCGTAATTGTCCCAGAACATATCGGGAATGATCACCACATCGTCTTTTTCCACGAACAGGTCCGCTGCAGTGGAAATCCCTGGAGTAAGACCGGGGACGACCATAGGGAGAGAGATCCGATCTTCCTTCAAGAGGGGATTCTTTCGAAGGAGCTCTTTCTTCCAAAGTTGACGGAGTTCCTCTACACCAGTAACCGGAGCATAGGCCACGGATTCGGATGGGGAAAGGGGAGCTGTAAGGGCTTGAACCGAGGGAAGGATCATGGGTTTGCCCTGTTCGTACGCCATCCCGATGGTGGCATTGTGCCGGGTAGCTTTTTTTGTTGCTTCGGCTGATTGAGCAACGATCCCTTTGGGGAAATACATTCGTTTTCCCGTTTCGGAGAGGAGTCTATACGCAACGGTAGGCTTTAAAATTTCATTCAATTCTTTTGCCAGAGGATTCATAAGGTATCCATACTATGGTAAAATCTTCTTGTCAAGGATAATACTTAAAGTATAGGACTCTGTATGCAACATGCCATTGCCAAGTTGCTCATACCTACTGCTCCTACTCTCTTTAGTATTCTAGGTCTTTCGCTACTGGAACTTTTTTTACGCCTTAGAGGAGTAGGATATGATACCCTGGGGCCTCTTCTTCTATTTGGGATCGTGTTCAGTACCGTATTCGTAGAAGGAATTCAGGGATACTACACGGCTATCGGGATTTCTCTCGTGAGTGCGTTGGTAGCTGGGACTGAGGAGCAGGGGGCTGTTCGGATCTTTGGATTGACTACGTTAGGGGTAACCTTTTGTATTGCCAGACTAAAATACCTTCGCTACAAAGCTCTCCTTCAATCGGAGCGGGCAGAGCTTCTGTATCGATTGAGCCGAGATCTAACGCGGAAGAATGGGAAACGAGCCCTCCTTGCTTCGGCGGCATCGATCTTGAAGCGGGAGGTTCCCGATATACTGGATTTTTACTTAGTGGAAGGGAATCAGATCCTGAAGTTGAACGGAACGGAACTGAAACCTGTGGATGAACACCTGCGTACTCTCCCGGATTGGGTGTACCGTACAGGAGAGCCTGCGGGAAAGGGCACAGAGACACTTCCCGGAGCCGATGCTTTGTTCCTCCCCCTGGAAACGGATCAGAAGCGGTTTGGCGCTTTGAGTGTTCAGTTCCGGGATCCAGCGGATTATTTTGACCAGGACAAGCGCAAAGTATATGAAACCGTCGCAAAGCAGATTGGAGAAGCTTTAGAACGGGACCAAGAGGCGGTAAATGACTTTCAAACGAATCTGGTTCAAGAAGGAGAAAAGCTTCGTAACTCCCTCTTACGGTCTCTCTCCCATGATTTACGCACCCCTTTGACAGGGATACAAGGATCCATCGATTTGCTAAAGATGAAACTCCGAGAGGGGGATACACCGGAAAACCGTGAACTCCTAGACAGTGTTTCAGAGGAGCTCGCATGGCTAGCCAGGATGATGGACAACATCTTGAGTTTAACCAGGTTCGAGTCGGAACGGGTAGTACTACGGAAGGAATCGGAAGCAGTGGAAGATGTGGTCGGCTCTGCCGTGCGGGTACTGTCCAAGCGTTTGGCTTCGCATCCTCTGCAAATCAGGCTTCCCGATTCGATCCTGATGGTTCCCATGGAGAGTGCTCTGATTGAACAGGTGTTGGTGAATCTTCTAGACAATGCGGCTAAATATTCCGACCCCCAAGCTCCCATCGATATCGAGGTAAAGGTCGAAGGGGATATGGCTGTATTCACTGTAGCTGATCGAGGGAGGGGGATTGCGTTAGAGGATTTGACGAGAGTGTTTGAAAAGTTTGAACGGGGAAAACCAGAAGAGATTCGAGGGATTCGAGGAACGGGGTTGGGGCTATCCATCTGTAAAGCCATTATCGAAGCCCATGGCGGTACTATACAGGCTATTCCTAGGGAAGGAGGAGGGACGATATTCCGGTTTACCCTGCCTTTGGAGGTGGAGACGAATGGGTAATGAACCGTTAATCCTGGTGATCGAGGATGAGCGTCCTATTCGTAATTTCCTTAAGTCTGCCTTACAGACTCAATCGTATCGAGTGATAGAAGCAGAAAAGGGAAGGGAAGGTTTGTCTCTGGCCGCTTCCCATGTGCCTGATGTGGTTCTTCTGGATTTAGGGCTACCGGACATGGATGGCATCGAGGTAATAAAGGAGCTCCGAGCATGGTTTGCCGCCCCTATCCTGATCCTTTCAGCCCGGGGGCAGGAACGGGATAAGATTGCGGCCCTCGATGCGGGTGCGGATGACTATTTGACAAAACCGTTTGGTGTGGGAGAACTCCTAGCGAGGATTCGGGTGGCCTTGAGAAACCGGGTGCGTAGGGAGATGGGGGAGGGCGAAGGAACCGTCTTTTCTGTGGGAGGGCTTAAGGTGGATCTAGAGGCTCGAAGAGTGTTTGTAGATGGGGAAGAAGTGCACCTTACCCCCATAGAGTTCAAGCTCCTTGCCGTCTTGGTAAAGAATGCGGGGAAGGTGGTAACCCACATGCATCTACTGCGAGAGGTATGGGGTCCGGCAAGTGCAGACCAGTTTCATTACGTACGGATCTACATGGCAGGACTAAGAAAAAAGCTGGAGAAGGACCCGGCGAGGCCTAGGTATCTTCTAACGGAAGTTGGAGTAGGGTATCGATTAGCCGATGAGTAAACCGTTCGCTACGGTTAAGCTACGGTTCTTTATCATAAGGCTCTTTCTCGTGGGGTATCTGGTATTGCTCGAGGAAGATATCCAAAGCGGCAAAAAAGAAAATGAGGATCAGGGGCCCTAGAATAACTCCCTGGAATCCAAAATATTGGAGAGCGCCTAGGATAGAGAAAAAGATCAACAGGGGATGAATTTTTATTCGATCCTTCAGGATCAAGGGGCGCAAGAAATTGTCTACCGTAGACACGAAAAAGGTACATAGAGCAGCTAGAAGTAAGGCTCTGGAAGTGTCCCCATAGAGAAGCTTCAATACTACAACGGGTATCCAGATTCCCGCAGCCCCGAACATGGGTATGAAGGCGAAAAAGAGGATCAGGAGGGAGAGGAGGAGGAAAGCAGGGACATTGAACAGATAGAAGAGGATCCCTGCTGCCGCAGCTTGATATAGGGCTACGAGGAAGTATCCCGTTACTAGGTGCTGAGTGGTTTCTTTGAACCGGTGCACGAAGACGAGTAAGAGCTCCTTATTTAAGGGCACGGCCCGAATGAATAAACTTAGAAGATACTTCCCATCCAACAGAAGAAAGAACAGGGTAAACACCATGAATAGCAGGGTGATCAAAAAATTCGTCACGTTTCGAACCATCTGTGTGGAAAACTTGAAAAGAAAATCCGTACTTTGACGTAGAAAGGAAATGATCGTCTTCGGTAGATCTATTTTGGAAAGATCCACCGCGTTAAACGTGATCTCTCGGATCGTGTTGACCAGAGGATCATCGGGGTGAAAGGCTAACCCCTTAGCCCCTCGCTTTACGAATCCTTCCAACAGGTGAAGGAGTTGGAAAGACTGTTTGAAGGCGCCCTGTAAAATAAGGATAATGGGCAGGATAATGAGGGCAACCATCAGGAGGGAGAAGATAGCGGCCAGGACATTCTGATAGATGGAGAACCCTTTGGTAGTAGGGGGAATCCATTTCAAGCATCGCTGATACAGCGGATTGATCAGGATATAAAATAGAAGGGACCAGAGTAGGGTGGAGAAGAAGGGGCTAAAGATCACCAGGAGCAGGATGGTCAACCCTAAGAACAAGGCAAGGAAGATCAATTTTTGTATATCCATCTTTTCCATAATGCTCAGATATATGTTATCTTGTTTCTAATTCTTTTCATAGTGTATTCGGCTGCGGAACGAAGGATTGGATCTGGAGAGTTTCCATACTTTTCCAACAGATGCCACCTTGGGTTTATCCAGTCGAACGATACCGGTTGGTTGGATAAGGCAAGCAGTGCATTCCGTTTGAGGGTATGGGGTGTGATCCAGGCGATATCCAGCACGGAATGTCGGAAAAGTCCTTTGCGGAGTTCAGTATCCGGAATTTCGAGAACTTTCCCCAGTTCTATTCCTCCTCCCAAGAATCCCCACTTTTCAGGGGTCCCAGAGACGGATACGCAGAGAGTATTGTGGGGGCAAACGATTTGACAGACATCACAACCATAGAATAGGGTGCCCCATTTTGCCGAAATTCCCTCTGGTACTGAACAAGGACGGGACGCGTACGCCTGAAGACATCGATTCGTATCTACGAGTCCCGGTTGTTCCAACGCACCTGTAGGGCAAGCTTCTTGGCAAGCTTTACAACTTCCGCAGAGAGGAAACTCCTCTTCTTCGGGTAGAAACTTTCTTCGCCGAATGCCCCCTATATCAGGAAGATCTCCCGCTTCGATTTTCATCCATTCCGAAGGTGTTGAAGGGGATGTAAACAGCACTCCCCCTAATACCAGAAAGGTACCCAAAGTGGGTACAATCACTAAAGAGTTTTTCCCTCTCACTCCAAAGCCGCTTGCAAGGGCGAAGGATTTTTCTGGAAACCTCGAATTGCAATAGATCCGACCTATACCCTTTTGAAGGTGACCCTTGGATTCGAGAGAACGAAGAAGGGCTTTTAATTTGTGAACCAAGATTCGGTAGTGGTTCTTCTGTGCAAAGGCACCGATGGAGCCTTTTGGGTTGTGGGGGTCCTTTTCTAAGGGGTATCCTCTTCCATGGTAGAGACCCGTGATGAACCCGATCATCGTCTCGTACCGGAAGAGGCGGGGCCGGAGAATTCTTAGTTTCGCTGACTCTTCCTCTAAGATTTCGATTAAATCTTTCATTGACAAAATTCTCCAATTTTCATACCATAAAAAGCAATGGATGCGAAAGGGATCGATCCTATCACAAAGGATGCACCTACAGCGCCTCAAACTTCGAAAGAAAGCTTCTGGGAACGTCTCTTATCTATCTTACTTGGCGCTAACGATCCAGAGAAAGAAAAAAAGCGTTTACTAAAGAACATAGCGAAGGAACTCAAACGGAACAAGTACAAGTTCTACAACCCCAAGGGACGCCTAGCCCTCCCTGCGATGGCAAAATTCTTCCACGAGATCTTCAAAGTGGTAGGGCCCGCTCAGGTTCTGCTCCAAAATGCCGCTTCTTCCGGAGCGTTGCGAACTTTGCTGATCGAATCGAGTCTCAGCAAACAGGAACTGGAACTGGTGGAATCCCTATCGGAGGACAAACTTCGGGAACGAGCCCGATCAAAGGACTTGAAAACCTTGGTGGAAGAAGTGAAGGAGCAGATCGTAACCCTCTATGCAGTGTTCGATCATGATAAGATCAAACAGATCAACCTAGTGAATAGGGCGTTGCATCAGTTCCTTAAACTGATCTTCTTCGATTATTATTTTCTTCTAAAGAAATTCGATCCTAACCTTCCCGACAAGGATTATGCCTATATCCCAAAGTTCGAAGCCATCCATGGGGACTATGTTTCGGACGATCTGAAAGACTTCCTCGAAATTCTACTTCCCTTGGATCCTTCTTACTCCTGGGACGAACTGTTCGACGTATTGAAGGTTTACCGAAATGTGGACGTTGTCTCTCGCCCCGCATGGAAGAAACTTCTTACTTCCCTGGAAGAAGTACGAAAGAGTGGAATATTGGAATTGATCATTCGACACCTGGATGGGAATCCTTTCTATAAGCCCACGATGGATGTGAGTAGCGAACGGATCGTGGAACCTTACTTGAACAAAATTAAAACTCAGACGGAACTCCTGATCCAGAAGATCCTACAGGAAAAGAAGAACCAGCAGATCGATCAACTGGTGCATAAAGTTTTTGGGGGGCCTACCATCCTCCGCATGCGATACTATACGGACAAGGCAAATGTAACTTTTTCGAAGAAAATGGTGAGCGGGTATACCCTTACGGAACCCGCTAACTATCTGAAGGCTTTCATGCTGGACTATGTCAAGAAGGATATCCGGGAACTGAGGGATCTGCTGATTGTGCGAGGAAAGTGGGCTACCAACCTACTTTCTCAACAATTGT
The DNA here is from genome assembly GCA_937140905.1 of uncultured Spirochaeta sp. Taxonomy (GTDB): domain Bacteria; phylum Spirochaetota; class Spirochaetia; order DTKZ01; family DTKZ01; genus DTKZ01. The sequence goes on along the minus strand of CAKZQO010000157.1, from coordinate 6,073 downwards.
CCGAGTCGTTCCATACCTTGGTAGAGTTGAGCGAGGACCTGGTCAAGTTCGACGACGCTTGTGGAGACGAAGGAGAGTATGGAACGAAGATACGGAAGGTGATCAATCGGGTTGAGCGGGATCAGGGAGCCATGAAGACCCTGAGGGACACGATCCGGGTAATCAATGAACGGATGGCCAAGATCCTTACCGAATCGGGGCGGCAGTTGATTGTTTTCGGAAAGAATCTAAAGAACCTAATAGACGATTACGATAAGAGCCCGCAAAGTGAAATCCTCATCAATTGGAAAGAGGTAGATCAGGCAGCGGAGGGAAAGGTGCGGGAACGGATGGTGGAGGTATACAAGAAGGTGTATACCTTCATTCAGCTTCTTCAACTGTTCGTAAAAGAGGAAGGGAAATAGGATCTATAGATCTTCCAGGCGTACCCCGCTTCGCAGATCCCGGGTTATTTTTTTAATGAACCCTTCATCTTCCAGTTTCACCAAGGGGGGTAAGTTCCCTTTGAAGCCTATCTTCCCGTCTATCTCGATCCACGCTGCCTCGATACCTGGAATCGATAAAAGATACGCCAACGCAGACTCGATATCTTCTGCGCTCTGCACCAAGTTCCCGCCTAAAGTAGCTGCCGCATCTGCCAAAGCTCCAGATTGCGAGAACACGGTTACCAGATCCGCCTTACCGAAACTCAACGAATGCCCCATCTTTCCAGAGGAGGAACACACGGCCATAGGCATTCGTTGGGGATCGATTCGGAATCCTACTCGACCGGAAAGGGGTGTTTTCCCCCCGTACACTCCGATCACCACAGGAGTTTCGGAGATGAGAAAGATATCCCCTCCGTTCTCTACCACTCCCCTACCAGCGCGGGCGGCCAATTCCGCAATGACTCCCGCTACAGCGGCCATGGGACCTACCCCCGTTAGTTCCGAGGCCTTATGCATTGCTAAGGCAATGGAAGGTGCATCGGATAGAGGAGGGATCGGAACGAGGGAGGTAAGGAATTGTGGATACTTACGGATATACCCTTCGAGTAGCTTGCGCTGTAACAGTACTTCCCGGATCATCTGTTCCGGGTGTTGCACCCGAAACCTTAGATTTGTTTCCTTATAGCTGAAACTACGGTACTCCATCAAAACTGAGACGAACAGGCCCCAAAGGGACAGAGGGTGATGCAGTTCATGCATTCGATGCATTTATCCGCTTCGAACCAAACTCGCATCGTACGTCGATCCGGTATGTGTAGCGCAGCGGTCGGGCATTGGGTGATACAGGCTCCACAGCTAGTACACCCGTTCTCATCCCATCGCATTCCTTTTACATCTTCCCGGATCTGCACCCCCAAGGACCGGATCCACTGGTATGCTCGATCGATGTCCGAAGAGTCTCCCGTGATATCAAGGAGGAGATACCCTTCTTCGTCTGGTGTAACCTTGGCTCGGAAGATGTTTACCATAAGGTTATAGTCTTTGACCAGTTGATACACGATGGGTTTTTCGGTTTCGCTCTTGGGAAAATAAAACAACACTTTCTTCGTTGTATTCATTGGGAACGACCTCTAATGGGTAAGGGTTTCATGGATTTACCAAGGGGTAATCTCTCCAATGGGGGAGATAGGAGAAACTCCCCTCGCCGAATTTCGTCCTTCAAAATTTCGGCAATCTCAAGTGCGTACGCATAGGAAGACATGGAACTCGTGGGTACACGTTTGCCCTGGACAGTGATCTCGCCGGATTTCAGTTCCGCATAGCTTACCCTTCCCAAGATTTTCCCCGTCCGATTGGGATAATCCTGGGAGTAATCGACCACCGGCGCATAGATCTCACTATCCTTCACCGTGGTACGTTTAAGGATCTGGGGATTCAGAATGGGAATCGGAATCCCTATTCCCAGCGCCAGGGACACTCCGTACCCCACAAGGCTCACTCCTCGAACCCATTTCGGGTGCATCTTTTTCATATCTGCTGTAAGGGCAAGGGTACCGGCACCCTCCATCGGCACGTCGTTGGGTCCTCGCTCGCAGAGGGAAGAGAATTGGGTTCCCTCTGCGTACACATGCCCCCGAGCTCCCGCTAGCCAAACCGCGGTTCCAATACCGATGGTTTCATAGTACGGGTCATTCAAGAGAGGCGAAAGTTGCCCCGCAGAGCTGTAGGAAGCGTTCTTCAATCCAGGTTTCAACAGGCCTAAATAGGTGTAGATGGGTCGTTCCCCCGCGTTTACCGCGACGTTGTAGTTCTGATAGCAGTTCCGGGGGTTCACCATGATAGCTTGGTTCAGATCGTGGATGGTGATATAGGTGCGGAGCTCTCGCCTAGGATAATCATCCGTTCCATAGGATAGGGCAAAGAGCTGTACCGGTTTGCCTGCCACCAACTTTTCGATCACGTGCCCACCACCGAACTTGAAGGCTCCCGGATAATCCATGTTGGCAGGGTCGTTATGACGAAGTTGGGTAGCACCTAGGTAAGCGTCTACCGCAGCAATCCCGGAATAGAGAAGCACGTCATCCAGCCATGCTTCGGTGATCCGTATCCGGGGCGTACTGTGACCGAAATTAAGAAAGCAGCCCGATGAGCACATGGCTCCGAAAGTAGCAGTGGTAACCACATCTACTTCCTTGGCAGCTTCCTCTATACCCTTTTTTTCTACGTATTCGATCACCTCTTCCGCTGTAAGTACGACCGCTTTCTTGGCTTCTATCCTTCGATTGATCTCCTCGTAGCTCTTCATGAGAGGGAACTATAGCACCGAGGGCTTCTTTACACAACAGGATCTCTTATGGCATAGTTTTAACAAGTGAAAAACCAAATGGAGACACTACAAAAGACACGCGGAACAAAGCGAAACCTTTCGATTGGGAAGGCATTCCATGTGATCGAGGTGATGGCTTCCCAGGGGGGGCCTATGCGCCTCCAAGAAATCGCTCAAAGAACTGGGATGCCTGCCAGTACTGCATTGCGCTTTCTCACGACCCTGAAGGAATACGGGTATGTGGATCAAGTTCGGGAAACAGCCCAATATTTCTTAACAATGAAATTCTGCCGAATTGGGAACCAGGTGAGCCGTCAGGTTAGGATCCGTGATATCGTACGACCGTATTTGGAACAGCTTTCCCGGGAGTTCGAGGAGTCTGTGTCCTTGGCCATCGAACAGAACTTCCATGTGGTCTACGTGGATGTGGTGGATGGACCGGATCATATGCTCCAGACTCTCCAGCGAATCGGAAAAATTGCCCCTCTCCACGGGACAGGGGTAGGGAAATGTCTTCTCTTGGGATTTGATGAGTCCCGATTGGAAGAACTAGTACGCAAATATGGACTTCCTGCCCTTACCCCCAATACGATCCATTCCCTGGAAGATCTTAAACAAGAACTAGAAAGCGTTCGACGACGGGGATGGGCTGTAGATAACGAGGAATGCGAGATCGGTGCCCGTTGTGTGGCTGCCCCCATTCGGGACTATACGGGGAGGATCGTTGCTGCCATCAGTACTTCTGGGCCCGTATTCCGGATGACAGAGGAAAAGATGGAATACATGAAGTTTTGCATTACCCGAGCCGCCGAAGATATCTCGCGTCGCCTAGGATACGAGGAAAACCACCTATGAATAATGAACATTCTAACCCAATCCTTTCCCCAACGGACGAACTGATACGGCTTTCCTTTTTTGCCGAGATGGCGAAATCCATAGCCTCTGCTTCTACCTTGAAGGAAACTTTAAGGGCGGTGATGAAACAGATAGGAGATATCTTCGCACCCTTGAACTGGTCTCTAATGCTTAGAGATTTCAAGACGGGTAACTTGCGGTTTGCCATTGTGGTAGGGAGTGGAAGAGCTCAATTGGAAGGGAAGATCATTCCGCGGGGAAAGGGCATTGCGGGCTGGATAGCGGAAAACAAGCAATCTGTCATCATAGAGGATGTGCGGAAGGACAAGCGGTTTTACGATGAAATGGATGGGCTGACAGGCTTCGTTACTCAATCCATTATTGGAGTACCTTTGGTTTCGAGGGATAAGGTCTTTGGGGTGATCGAGCTAATAAACAAACTGAATGGGGATTCTTTTACTCCATTGGATCTCAAAATCCTCACTACCATTGCAGATTTCGCCGCCATTGCCATCGAGAAGGCTTACTACCTTTCTTCTCTAAAACACTTAGCCTCTACCGATGAACTCACGGGACTTCCCAATCGACGCAGTTTTTTAAAAGCCCTGGAACGAGAGCATCAGCGGTGTAGTAGGTACCATACGGTGTATACGGTACTCTTGCTGGATATCGATGACTTCAAACGAATTAACGACAACTTTGGACATGCCGTCGGAGATGTCGTGTTGAAGCAGGTGGCTAATATTCTGCAACGCAACATCCGTAAAGTGGATATTCCTTGTCGGTATGGAGGAGACGAGTTCCTTGTTCTAATGCCTGACACGAGAATCGGGGCAGGGGAGGAAGTAAAGCGACGGATCGAGAGATCTCTAACCGAATTCGCCGAAGCAGGGATTCCTCCCTTTACAGCTAGTATGGGTCTTACGGAAGGGAATGAGGGAAATTTCGAGGAGATTCTCAAGAAACTCGACCTGGACATGTACAGGGAAAAATTGAACAAACCAGAACCGATCTATACGAATCTTTCGGAAAACTTGGAAGAGTTGATCGACGAGGAGTAGCCTCCTCGTCGATCCTTCTACTTATTGAAACTCTTTGATGGAGTCGATGGAAATTCCCATGGAACAATCCGTACATTCTTCCACCAGTACTTCGATTACCGAGGGGCCTGTGTGCTGATTGGCCCATGCGAGGACTGGTTTTATTTCTTCGGGTTTCATAACCCGTTTGGCTTTACAACCGAATCCTTCAGCTACTTTGATATAGTCGATCAACTCCTTGTTTTCCTTCATTTCGATCGCATATTCGAATCCGTAGGCGTACTTCTGGTTCTGGCGAATCAGACTGAGGTTCGCATTGTTCAGGACAAGGACGGTAATCGGCACCTGATACTTTGCGGCTACGGCCAACTCTTCTACCAGAAAGGTGAATCCGAAATCCCCCATTACCGCTACGGCACGTTTTTTCCCCGTGGCGATGGAGGCCCCAATGGCTGCCGGTATATCGAACCCTAGGGTTCCTGCCCCACCCGTGGGAAGATAATGTCTGGGCTTATTAATTTCTTGGAACTGACCACTCCAGATCTGGTTCAGTCCACAGCCAGTAGTAAATAAGGTTTCATCGTCGTAGAATTCGTTGATTTCCTTGTAGACTCGTTGGGGTTTGATTGGAATTTGGTCGTAATCTGTTTTTCGCTTCAGTTGCTCTCGGAGAATCGGTAAGTTCTTCACCCGTTCGGAGGGTTGCCGTTTAGGCCCCCGTTTCCTTGCCTCTGCCATGAGGGCTTGTAAGGCAAGCTTCGCATCAGCCACGATCCCTAGTTCGGGAGGGAAAATACGGCCAATCTGGGTGGGCTCGATGTCAATATGGATGAATTTTCTGTTTCCCTTGTACACATCGATTTTACCCGTATGACGATCGGTGAATCTACATCCGATAGCCAGCACCACATCCGAATCTAGAAGGATCCTGTTCCCTAGAGGGATCCCGACTTGAATTCCCGCATGCCCCGCGCATAAAGGGTGTTTGGCCGGAATTCCTCCCTTGGCCATGTACGTCATAATAACAGGAAGTTGCATGTATTCAGCGAATTCCACACATTCCTTTGTGGCGTCTGCAAGAATCACCCCTCCACCCATGATTATGCAGGGAGATTTAGCGGTGTCCAGAAGATCCAGCGCCTTCCGAATCTTATCAGGATCCGGAGCTGGTTTTTCTACGGGCATGGTTTGGTAGGTTTCTGGATCGAACGGGATTTCGGCTTGTTGCACATCCAAGGGAAGATCGATCAACACGGGACCGGGACGGCCTGAACGAGCGGTGTGAAAGGCTTTCTGCAGTATCTCGGGAAGTTCCTTTGGATTGGTGACGCACCAGGTAGCTTTGGTTATGGGTCGTGCAATGGATGCAATATCTACGCACTGGAAGGCGTCCTTTCCCAACAAAGAAGTGACATTCTGTCCTG
>CAKZQO010000156.1 GCA_937140905.1 uncultured Spirochaeta sp. | reverse complement strand
ATCAGAAGGGCGTCATACATTTTAGCCACGGGGTCCTTCAGCAAGGTATTGGCAAGTTGTTTGTAGATGAACCAGATTCGCTCCGCCAGTAACTGAGTCAACCGAGCGATGATCTGCGGTTGGGTGGTGACCATCCGGGCAAAATTGTCCTTGTTCACCGCAAGAAGAACCGTATCTTCGTAGGCAATGGCGGAAGCGGACCGGGGTTTGTTTTCAATCAATGACATTTCCCCAAAGATATCGCCGGGTTTCAAAACCGCCAACAGTACCTCGGTACCACCCACCAATTTGGATATTTTCACACTCCCTTTCTGGATGATGTACAGTTCTTTGCCAGGCATACTTTCGGCAAAGATCATGGTGTTCTTGGGATACGTGCGGGTGAACGTTGTGTCGCTTCCATCGAGGAACACGGGTTTGGCGTACGGCTGGATCTTCGCCATCCGCTCCATTGCCTTCTGCATATATTCGCCCTTGGGGAAGAGCTTTACGTAATGGTAGTACGCATAGTAGGCAAGGTTATACTGGTTTTGCTTGGCGTAGTATTCCGCCACTTCGAACAGATGGTTTGGATCATTTTCCCGGCTGGATTTGTTGGTAAGCCGGGCTAACGCTTCATCGAGGTACCGCATCCTGCGGGAGAAACCCTCGATGATCTTCATGGCCACTGGGCTGTTCTTTTCTATGAGTAACCCGTACTGGTCCCTGTGAACGGAAATTAGAGATACATCGGTGAGAGCCTGGGCCGTTTCTATATGGCTGTGAGAGGACATGGTGGACACGACCCCGAAGAAATCTCCCGGGCCGAGAATGTTCCCCCCCTCCTCTTCCACCACTTCGACTTCTTTACTGATTCTGACCTTACCTGTCCGTATGATGTAGAAATTATCTGCCCGTTGCTTCCCCTCCACGATGATGTAGGCATCCTTATTGAAATTGACAATGGATAGCTGTAACGGGTTACTCATAGCCCATCCTAATTACCTGATAAAGTATAGGTGCCCCCCCATTGCTTTGTCAATGAAAAGGGGCACTCAATGTTGAGTTAACGGAAATCGTTCCGACAGGGCTATTACCTCCTGAGCCACACGGGAAAGGACCTTTTCCTCTGTCGGGTGTTTCAACACGTCTAGAATGTACCCCGCAATCTGTCTCATTTCAGGTTCTTTCATTCCCCGTGTGGTTAGGGCGGGTGTTCCGAGTCGAATTCCCGAGGTTACTAGAGGGCCTTTGGTATCGAAGGGAATCGTATTCTTGTTTACCGTGATATTCGTCCGATCCAGTAACGTTTCGGCTTCTTTTCCGGAAAGATTGAAGGGTGTGACATCCATCAGGATCAGGTGATTGTCGGTTCCCCCAGAAACAATACGGGCTCCACCCTCCTGTAGGGCTACGCAAAGGGCTTTGGCATTCTTCAGGATCTGCTCCTGGTAGGTTTTAAAGGAGGGTTCCAGAGCCTCTTTGAAGGCTACCGCCTTCCCCGCGATCACATGCATAAGGGGTCCCCCCTGCACACCCGGCATCACCGTACCATCCAATACTTCGGACCAGAGTTTCAACCTTCCACTCTTTGGAGCGGTGATTCCCAGCGTGTTTTCCCCATCCTTACCAATCAGGATGAGCCCTCCTCTAGGTCCCCGAAGAGTTTTATGGGTAGTAGAAGTTGTAAAGTGTGAGTACGGAAGGGGGGAAGGATGAAGTCCTACCGCCACGAGCCCCGCGATATGGGCCATATCGGTCATGAGAAAGGCCCCTACTGCATCGGCAATTTCTCTGAATCGCTTGAAGTCAATGATTCGCGGATAGGCAGAAGCTCCCGCAATGATCAGTTTCGGTTTGTGTTGATGGGCTAGTCGTTCCACCTCATCGAAATCGATCGTTTCCGTATCTTTCCGTACCCCATAACTCACGATCTTATAGAAACGTCCAGAGAAGTTCACAGGAGATCCATGGGTCAGATGCCCCCCATGGCTCAGGTTCATGCCCAATACCGTATCCCCTGGCTCTAGAAGGGTGAAGTATACTGCCATATTAGCCTGCGCACCGGAGTGGGGTTGCACGTTGGCGTGGTCACATTGAAACAGTTTGCAGGCCCGTTCCCGGGCAAGATTTTCCGCGATATCTACGAACTCACACCCTCCGTAGTACCTCTTTCCAGGATACCCTTCCGCATACTTATTGGTAAGAACGGACCCGACGGCTTCCATGACTGCTTTAGAAACGAAGTTCTCCGAAGCAATCAGCTCCAATTTTCTTCGTTGCCTTCCTTCTTCCTGCTGGATAGCTGCATAGAGCTCGGGATCCTTCTTTTGTAACTCACTCATACGGTATTTGTGAAGGAAAAGAGCCGTGCTGTCAATACTTGCCCCCTCCCGACACTTTTGGTATACTTTTTATTCTCGAATCCCATATCTATCGATCCAAGGAGGAGAAAGAAAGGAATTGTTCAAACGAGTTAAGGGTCAAAAATTGAAACTGGAAGGATTCAACAACCTCACGAAAACCTTGAGTTTCAACATTTACGACATCTGTTACGCTCGATCCAAAGAGTCGCAGATCGATTACCTAGAGTATGTAGACGAGGAATACAATTCGGAGCGTCTCCAACAGATCGTAGAGGAAGTATGTCGTATCATCGATGCCAAGCTGGTAAACATCTCTACGCAGGACTATGAGCCAAGAGGTGCCAGCGTGGTAGCCCTTATCAACGAAGGTCAATCCTACATGGAAAAACTTCACTATGAGGGTGGCATCTCGAAGACTACGGACGGTCAACAGAAACTTGTAGCCCCCGGACTCATTGGCCACTTAGACAAGAGCCATATCACCATCCATACGTATCCGGAACATAACATATCCACCGGAATCGCTACCTTCAGGGTAGACATCGACATTTCCACCTGCGGGATGATCTCCCCACTAAACGCTCTCCACTACCTCATCGGAAGCTTCGATTCAGATGTGGTACTGATGGACTACCGGGTTCGTGGATTTACCCGTGACTCCCGGGGGAAGAAAGTGTTCATCGATCACGACATTACATCCATCCAGGACTATATTTCGGAAGATGTGCTATCCGAGTATCTGGCATACGACATCAATATCATCTCTGACAATATCTTTCATACCAAGATGAAAAAAAAGAATATCAAATTAAAGAACTACTTGTTCGGACCTGAAGTAGAACATCTCAGCTCCAAGGAAAAGAAAGCCATCAAAGAAATGCTGAAGATGGAAATGCAGGAAATCTTCGAGTGCAAGAACCTCTAAGGAGAATGATCCATGGCAGAAAAGCGCATCATCCACGAATGGCTAAACAGTACCTCTGGATTCTTCTATACGGTAGAACGAACCCTATATAAAGGGAAGACCCCTTTCCAGGAGATCGAACTCGTTGAAACAGGAGAGTTCGGTAAAGTCCTACTTTTGGACAAGATCACCCAGGTCGCCGAAAAGAACGACTGGCAATACCATGAACCCATGACTCACCCGGCTCTTCTGACCCATCCGAATCCCAAGCGGGTTCTCGTAATCGGGGGAGGAGATGGGGGAATCCTTCGCGAAGTACTGAAGTACTCTTCAGTGAAATGGGTCGATTTTGCCGAGTTGGACGAAGAAGTGGTAAAATTCTCCCGCACCTACCTTCCCGTTCTCAATGGAGGAGCTTTCGAAGACCCACGAGTTCATTTTCATTTTCAAGACGGCCGGGCCTTTGTGGAAACCCATCCGGGCTTGTACGACGTGGTAATTATGGATATGACAGATCCCTTTGGTCCCTCCAGGATGCTGTATACCCAGGAGTTCTTCCAGGCAGTGAAACGAAGCTTCCGGGATGCTTCAGGCATTTTTGTCATGCATTCCGAGTCACCTATTACCCGGCCTACCGCATTTGCCTGTATTCGAAAAACCCTTCAATCCACGTTTTCGTCCGTGGAAACCCTATACACTTTCATCCAGATGTACGCTACCTTTTGGTCCATCTCTATTGCATCCGATACTCTGAAACCTACTTCCAATCCTCCCGAAGCGATCGATCGTCGGATCCGGACACTTGGCATCGAAAATTTACACCTTATTACGGGGAACACCATTCATTCCATGTCAGTGGAATTCCCATACATTCGAGATACTCTCTCTAGACCCGTTAAGATCATCACCGACGCGGATCCGGATTTTCCCGACATGTTTTCCCAGAGGGAGATCTGACTTTCTTTAAAATCGCAACTTCTGTTCGATCACTTGTAGGAATTTTCGGGCTTCTGGTATTTTCGGTTTCAAGGCCAAGGCCTGCCGGCAGTCTTCAGCAGCTTGTACATAGTTTCCAAGAGTAAAGTAGACCTGGGCTCTATTGTAGAGGGAATCAAAATGGTAGGGATCCAGTTCCAGGGATCGATTTAGATCCAACAACGCCCCATTGAGATCCTTCCGGAACCGTTGTACCACTCCGCGGTAGAAGTAAATGCGAGGATTCTCTGGTTCCAGATTGATGGCAGCGGTAAAATCCTCCAAGGCTTTGTCGTAGTTGGATTCTCCAAAGAAGGCCATCCCGCGGTGAATGTAGACCAGGGCTCGGATGGATCTTTTTGGTTTTCGAAGTAGGATGTGGGTGTATAGTTCTATAGCCCGGGAGTAATGCTGCTGGTTATGAGCGGTGAGGGCTTCTAACAGAAGATTATCCAGGGATTGATAGAACAAAGAATCCTTAGAACCCATCGAAGGAGATACGGGAGCATGTGAAGGAGACGACGAAGAAGCATCTTCTCCGAAGGTTTCAATAGCTTCGGTTTGTATTTTTTGGAGAAAACTTCTCCTCCGGGTTCTCAATTCTTGCTGAAGCTTTCGTTGGTAGTCCCGTATTTCCTGGAAGATAATGTCCGAAAGACTCAAGTTAGCGTTCACAGCCGATAGTTTTCGACGTAAGGGCTCA
>CAKZQO010000155.1 GCA_937140905.1 uncultured Spirochaeta sp. | reverse complement strand
AGAAAGGCGGCCTACTACCAAGCATGGTTCAATTGCAAAAGGCACAATAGCTACAAAGGGGATACGCCGTTGAATCTAATGCGTGAAACGTATCCAGCCTTGAAGGCTGAAGCGTTGGTTTTTCTACCGGTAGTGCTTGACAACCTGCTAGTTCAGTACAAAGATGAGTTAGCCCAGTGGGCTGCGTAGGTCCAGGGGGTACCATGTGTCTTAAACTCCCATGAAGCAGGAGGAAGACACTCTTTCCGCCCCCAACGTAGGGACTGCAAGCAACTTGAACTCTTACAACGGCACGATGCCCACATCTTCCACCGCAGCGAAGACCCTATTCTTAGATGCCAAGAACGCGATGGATGCCGCCATGAGTTCTGTGATGACGAACAGAGTTCTTGCTTCGATCTCCAGGATCACCCCTTCATTGAACCAGATCAAAGGGATCCAACCGAAGGAAACTACGAGCGGTACATACAATGATACATACCAGGTTGGAGGTGGTACGGTAACCGTCACAGGGAACTGGTCCGAATCCTATACTGAACCAACCACAGAGCCGGCACCCAATCAGACGTATGCGATTAAAATTTCAGAGAAAGACAACATGACCGCTGTCGTATCAGGTGTTACCGTCCCCGAATACACTTCTCCCAAGTACACGATCAATGGCAAATACATACTTAATATGGATTTGAATGTCACCATCACCATTAGGACAGATGCTAATGCTGATATCTCCAGCGTCACATTCGGTTTTAGCGTTGCTGTACAAATGGGAATGGCCATGACGGTCGATTCCTCAGATGGGAAAGGTGCCAAGTTCATAGTGGCTTTCCCCTTCGAATACTCGGTGTCAAATCTCTCTATCGAATCTGAGGAAGAGGCTCAACAGAAGATGGAAACAGAACTCTTTACAAAGCTCCAGAACACGGAAGCTACTCTAAAGGTGTATGACAATGCGAACAAAGAAATATATTCCATCCAGTGCAAATTGAACGAACTCTACGATGTAGGGGAATAAGGAAATACAACACAGGAAGAGCCGCGTTCTTATCGGCTCTTCCTCCCAATCTTGATCTACCTCCCATAACATTATATTACGTGATCTAATCGTCACGGTTTCTCTCTTGCCACTTGTTTGAAAGAAGGCTCCAATGATATCATACAATTCATGAAATTTAATTCATATTATTCTTTATGGGAGGTGCCACCATGGAGCTAATCTTCCATGCTCTCTTCGAAGGGTTCTACGCATTGGAATGGACTCATTTCGTGATGTTCGTCATTGGGGGGGTATTGATCTATCTGGCCATAAAGAAAGAGTACGAACCCATGCTTCTTCTACCCATCGGCTTCGGTGCCATTCTCGTGAATCTTCCCTTAAAAACTATCCTGACCTTTGAAGGGAGTGACGGAGTACTTGCCATCCTGTTTCAAGCGGGTATCCTCACCGAATTATTTCCAGTTCTGATTTTTGTAGCCGTAGGAGCTATGATCGACTTCACGCCTCTGTTCAAAATGCCCATTATGATCTTTTTCGGCGCAGCAGCTCAATTCGGAATCTTTGCCACCATTCTGGCTGTCGTCGTAATTGCTCAATTCGTTCCACAGTTCGCATCCATGGATTCAGCATCTCTTCTGAAACTTGCTGCTTCGGTCGGAATTATCGGTGCCGCAGATGGACCTACCTCGATCTTTGTGGCCACTAAATTCGCCAAAGATTATTTAGGACCAATTTCCGTTGCCGCCTACTCATATATGTCCCTAGTTCCCATCATCCAACCACCAATCATCAAGCTATTGACCACAAAGAAGGAACGAACCATCAAAATGACGTACCACGAGGCCGAAGTCTCTAAAACCGTGAAAATTCTATTCCCCATTGTGGTGACAATTCTTTCGGGAATTATCGCGCCTATAAGTGTTCCTCTCGTTGGGTTACTAATGTTCGGGAACCTAATTCGTGAATGTGGCGTGTTAGAACGACTATCAAAAGCCGCACAGAATGAACTGGCAAATCTGGTTACCCTTCTTTTAGGCATTACGATCGGAGGAACCATGACAGCGGAAAAGTTCCTTACTCCTGCCACTCTCGTGATTCTCTTGATGGGATTAGTGGCCTTCATCTTCGATACGGCGGGAGGGGTACTGTTCGCTAAGTTTATAAACCTGTTCCTAAAACAAAAAATCAATCCCATGATAGGAGCGGCAGGGATCTCCGCATTCCCCATGTCAGCCCGGGTGATTCACAAGATAGCTCAGGAAGAGGACTTCCGAACCTTCGTTCTGATGCAAGCGGTGAGCGCAAACGTGTCGGGACAACTAGGTTCCATTATGGCCGGAGGGCTGGTACTGGCCTTAGTCCCCGTTCTGATCCAGAAGCTTATTTAGAGGCAAGGAGGAAGAAAATGAGTTCTATCATACAAGCCACACTCTACCTCATGGCTGCAGGAATGGGTACCGTGTTTCTTTCCCTTGGAGTGTTTTTCGTCATCATCGTACTCTTCGAGAAACTGTTCAAACCGAAGGAAGGGGAGCCAAAGACCGAGCAATAAAATACCGCGCATAAGAAATCTGGTACTCCGGGAGCGGTTCGAGCGCCCGGGGAAGCAAGCCGTTCGCCCAGGCAAGAAATAGTCCATAGTTCAGAACCGGAACCCCGAGTTGCTGAAACCTGTAAAGACGGGCCAACATCGCCTGCCGGGTCAACATGCAGGCGGCGCAGTGAATAATCAGGCTGTACTGGGATAGATCAATCCCCTCGGGCGAACGGGCGTGCTCCACAACGGTATTCGGGTGCACCCGTTCCCGAAGAAGCCGGGGTATTTTCACCGTCCCGATATCATCCGGCTGCCGATGATGGGAACAGGCTTCCAGGATCAATACCCTTCCTCCAGAAGGAAACCGATCCAGAATCGGAAGGGAGGCAAGATACGGATCCAACTCTCCCTTTTTTCTCGCAAAAAGGATGGAAAAACTCGTCAGCGGTTGATCTAGGGGAAGAATCGAGGCCACTTTCCGAAACACCTGACTGTCGGTAATCACTACCTTGGGCCGTTCTCGAAGGTTTCGGTACGTATCATCCAGTTCACTTTCCTTGGAAACCACGACCGAACAGTTTCGATCCAACGCGTCCCGAATCGTTTCCACCTGCGGTAGAATTAACCTCCCTTTCGGTGCCGCCGAATCGATCGGGACGACTAAAAGCACCGTGTCTCCCGCCTTAACCAAGCCATCCAGCGGTGTCGGTTCTGGTACGATAGAAGAGGCGAGTCGAGCTAAAGCCTCTCGGACTTCTTTTCCTCCCTTCTGGTTCCGATTATCGACCCGCACAGTTGTAAGGATCCCTTCAGTTTTTAGCCAATCGAGTTTCTCCACATGGGGTTGTCGATCGGCAAAGGTCAGTACTCCCAGGTATGGTTTACCGGATCCTTTTAGGAACCGCACGAGCTTTTTCTCGGCCTGCTTCGGAGGTTGATCGATCGGCGTGACGAATAACACAATCGAAGCGTTTTCCAGCCGCTGGTAAGTCTTATGAACCCTCGCCTTTCCTAATTCTCCCTCGTCATCGACCCCCGCAGTATCCACGAAGGCGACTGGCCCTAGAGGCTTAAGCTCCATCTTCCGAAGAACAGGATCCGTGGTGGTACCGGGCTGAGAAGACACGATAGCCACCTCTTTTTCGAACAGAGTATTGAGTAGGCTTGATTTTCCCGCGTTCCGAATACCCACCAGAACGATATGCTGACTGAGGGAGAGTGGGGCGGAAACGCCTCCTCGATCCTCTAATTCCTGAGTTTTCTCCTCGCGGAGATCCTGCTTGACCCTATTCTCTGCCATCTGCCTCATCCCTTCATCCTCCTACGCAAGCTATCTCCCCGTTCCCAGGAGATCTCCAAACCCAATCCCCGAACCCTACGCTCCAAACAGGAAGTACAGGCGAACGCCGGTTCTTCCACACAGATTTTTCCCGGATACAACTGGTAGGCTTTTTTATACTTAGGGGGTGTCAGGTTCGGCATCAGTACATTCGCGCCTGCCGCTAGCATCCGTTCCCTTCCTTCCGGATGGAGAGAACCAGCCGCCGTAGTAGCGGGAATATTGCACCCTGGTAACGCGAGACGAAGAAGGGCTGTGGATCGAACAGCTAGCTCCAGGGGCTCTTGCGGACACGCGGCTAACGGTGTCTCCGGGTGGGGAATGAAAGGGCCGATTCCTCCCATGTCCAGCTTCAATTCCCGTGCAAGTAGGATGTTTTGAATCCGGGTTTCTTCCGTTTCCCCCGGGAGCCCTACCATGAACCCAGACCCTACTTCCAATCCAGCCGCTCGGATATCTTCCAAGGCCCGTAATCTTCGGGAAAGAGAGATCCCATGCCGTAGGTATCGGTGAAGAGCTGGATCCGAGGTTTCGAATCGCAGTAAGTATCGATTTACCCCTGCGGAAGCAAGATCTCGATACCCTTTCTGGGAAAGGATCCCAAAACTTAACGTAAGGGCCGCATCTTCTCCAATCATCCTGCGGATCCGTTCACAGAGTTGGGCTAATCGTATAGGAGTGTACTCTGGATCCTCCCCTCCCTGGAGAACAAAGGTCCTGAATCCTCGTTGAAATCCTTCCCGCACGATCGATAGAATCTGCTCCTCGGATAGACGGTATCGCTCCAGCTTCCTATTATCTCTCCGGATCCCGCAGTACAGGCAGTTTTGCACGCAGTAGTTGGTCACCTCGATCAGACCCCGTAAGAATACTTTCCGACCTAACAGGAGATCGGTACACACCCGTGCCCGTTGCACCACCCCGTCAAGGGGAAGCTCCCAGGCTTCTCGGATCTCGTCGGGTGTGAATGACCGCACTTCTATAGGGGGGCTTCCGTGATTGCCTTGTTCTGAGAATGCGGTGGCTATACTTCGAGCCTCTAGGATTCGCTTCTCCGGAAATCGATCATAGCGATTTTCGCCAATCCGTAGGTTCGGTTTGACCCCTTGTACCCACTTCATTCTTTTTCCTTTCTCTCTATTTATAGATAAAGGTCCCGCTCCCCATTAGCTGTTCTCCTTAAAGCATCTTCCAGAAAAGGCCTAACCTTTGATGGTGCTTCCTCCTTTAAGGATTCAATCAATCGGAGTCCCTTGGCCCGAATAGCGTAAGAGGCAAAGTCATAGAGGTATTCAGCAAAGGTAACGAGTCCGTTGGGAAGGCAGAACTCCTTGATAAGCCCTGGTTTCGCCAGATCCATGAAATCCGCTCCTACCCTTCCTCGCCGGTAACAACCGGTACAGAAGGAGGGGATATACCCATCATCAATTAAGGAATCGATTACCTCGGCCAGGGTTCGGTGATCCCCAAGGGCGAACTGGGAAGCTTCCTCCTCATGAGACCCATATCCTCCTGGATCCGTCTTGGAGCCAGCCGAGATCTGACTTACCCCATAGGCGAAGAGTTCCTCTCGGAGCTCTGGCTTTTCCCGGGTAGAAAGAATGATCCCCGTGTAGGGCAATGCGATCCGTATCACGGCAATGAGTTTCTTGAAATCCCGATCGCTCACTGGTGCCGGGGGATTCTGTGACAAGGGGGCTCCTACAGCCGGTTCCACGCGGGGAACACTCACCGTGTGAGGACCGCACCCAAACACCTTTTCCAAGTGCCGTGCATGTTCTAGTAAGCCCAATACCTCGTACCGGTACGGGCCCAGCCCAAAGAGGGCTCCGATTCCCACATCATCGATTCCCCCTTCCATCGCCCGATCCATACAGTACAATCGGTATCGATAATCCGCCTTAGGTCCCGAGGGGTGCATCACTTGGTACAGTTCCGGATCGTAGGTTTCTTGGAAACACACGTAGGTCCCGATCTGTGCCTTCTTTAGAGCCCGATATCCTTCCACTTCCAGAGGAGCCAACTCCACGTTGATCCTTCGAATCCGGGCTGTCCGTGCTCCATCTTCATCCACCCCTCTTGTCGGCGATACCCCATGAATCCCTTTCCGATTTCCGACCTCAATCGTCACCCCATAACAGGTCCGGATGGCATCGAGAGTGTAAGACAAGGATTGGGCATCCGATTCCCCTGCGATGAGAAGAATCCGCTTATGCCCCTGTTCCAGGAGGATACGGGTCTGCTGCGCGATCTCTTCTGAACTCAGTCGACGCCGATGCACAAGAGTATTGGAGCGACGGAACCCGCAATACAGGCAGTCATTGGTGCAGTAATTACTCGTGTAAAGGGGAGCGAACAACACAAGGCGTTTCCCATAGATTTCGTTCTTTACCCATCGAGCCGTTTCCAACAGAAGCTGCACGGACTCCGCCTCCGTACAGGCAAGAAGAAGGGCGGCTTCCTCTGTGGTGAGGCCTCGTAATTTCCTCGCCTTTTGCAGGATCCGGAAAAACTCGGATTCAGAGGGTGGGTCCAAACGGGAAAGTTCTTCCAGTTTCCCGTAATCAAGAAAGGTTTTCGTTCTTTGGGGGTTCTGTGCGACCAGCATGGCTATCCTCCCAGGAGTATTTGGTAAGAATTGACTTTGCCTGCACTCCAGGGAGCTTTCCTAACGGACCGGTCAGGGCATTGATCTCATCGGTAGTTCCTTCCACAATGAGGGAAATGATCTGGATCCCACGATCCCGGAACGGAAGCCCCATGCGGCCAAGAATGAGGGTATTGTGTTCGCTAAGGATTCGGTTTACTGCGGGAATCTGGTCCCTACCCTGGATCAACAGGGCTACGACCCCTAACCTCTTTTCCATCGGACACTCCTCTGGATCAGACAAAGGTATGTACGCTTCGAGGTCGGAGCCTTCCTTCCTCTTAGCTAAATCTATTTTTATCGATAAAAATAGAACGTGTCAAGATGTTCAGAAGTAACGAACAAGAACGTACAATGTGGATAGGACAAGGCTTACCAATGTGACTAGAACCCCATACCGGGTAAAGTCGAGAAAGGTGATTTTGAACCCACTTTTCGAAGCCAATCCGGCAGCGATCACGTTGGCAGACGCGCCTACCAGGGTTCCATTCCCTCCTAGACAGGCTCCGAGGGCAAGAGACCACCAAAGGGGAAAGGAAGCTTCCTGTCCCACCGATGAGGCGATATCTTTGATCATGGGAATCATGGTAGCCACGTAGGGAATATTATCCACGATAGCGGAAATGATACCGGAGGCCCAGATCAAAAGCACTGCCGTAAGTTTCATGTTTCCTTGCGTTACCGCAAGGAGCTTCTGAGCCAACAACCGAATCACCCCTAATTCCACGATGCCGCCCACCAGAATGAACAATCCTATGAAAAAGAAGATGGTTCCCCACTCGATGTCCCGAAAATACTCATCAATCTCGTGTTTCCCCGTGAGAAGAAGAAGAACCGAAGCTCCCAACATGGAGATAGTGGCTGCTTCAACCTGTAGCATTCCATGCAGGAGGAACCCGAGAATGACAAACCCCAGCACGATGAGACACTTTCTCAATAGTACGGGATTCTCGATGGAGCGGGACTCATCGAACTCCATTACCCTCGCTCGGCGCTCAGTGGTTACCACCATGTCCTTGCGAAACAATAGGTACACGATACCCACGAAGGCAAGGAAGATTATTCCAATAATGGGGGTCAAGTTCAGGAGAAAAGCCATGAAATCCAATCTAGCCGCACTTCCGATCATGATATTGGGAGGATCCCCAATGAGGGTGGCAGTCCCTCCTATGTTAGAGGCCATCGCTTCGGAGATCAGGAAGGGTACCGGAGAGATCCCCAATTCTACCGCGATGAGGATCGTTACCGGAGCAATGATGAGGATCGTTGTCACGTTGTCCAGAAAGGCGGAAAACAGGGCCGTTACCCCCGAGAGAGCCACAAGGATCCTGATGGGATCCCCTTTGGCGGCTTTCGCGGTTTTAATGGCCACATACTGGAACAGCCCGGTGGATTTGGTGATCCCCACGATTACCATCATGCTGATGAGGAGGAAGATCACGTTCCAATCGATACTCTGGAAGGCATCTTCCTGCCCGATAATGTGGAGGGCGATGAACACCATGGCCCCTAGCAGGGCGATCACCGTCTTGTTCACCAACTCGAAAGAAATGATAATGTATACCAGCACGAAAATACCTAGTGCTGTCCATGTAATGAGATTCATTATGCTCTCAACACCTTGTGTAAAATATGCATATAGCTAAGAATTCCCACTACCCGCTTTCCCTTGAGCACGGGCAAGTGCCTCCGGTTACTGGAAACGAACTTGAACACCGCTTCGATGATGGAAGAATCTTCTTCTAGAAAGAGGGTAGGTTTCTTCATGACCTCTTCCACCCGTAGAACCTCTTCTTTTCGTAAGAGTTCTTCGAAGGGTTCTAAGGTCTTTAGGAACTTCAGGTTTCCCAGCTTGAACACATAGTCGGGCAGCCCGATCCGGAATAGGTCCAGCACCGTCAACTCACCGATCAGCTCTCCCTCCTCTAAAACGGGAAGGTAGCTGGTGGAATGCTGGTAGAATAGATCGGCAGCTCTCTTCACGGTGTCGGACCGGGACAGGGACGGGAAAGAGGTGGCCATGATGGTTTGTACGGTGATCTCTTTCCGTACCTCCACCTGTGCCTGTTTCAAGAGATTCAGGAAGTTGGAAGCCGAACCACTCTTGCAGAGGGCGTCGAAGAGGGAGGAGTCCTGAGATACCTTTAGAAAGGACCCAAGCGCATTGAGGTACAGGGTGGTTTCCGTCTTTGAGGTGAGCATCAGAACCACCATCCGAACCTGCTGCCCTTCGGACTCCACAGGTGTTTGGGGAACACAGACTCCGATCAGGAGATCTGAAAAGTTCTGTAACCTTGCGTGAGGCACGGCGATTCCTGTGGGGAAGGTCGTACCCCCCAACGCTTGCCGTTCCAGTACAGCTTTCTCCACCTCGGCTAAGGGCATCGGGATCCGGTGGGACTTATGCAGGCGGGACAACGTTTCACGGATCGCGTGCTCCATGTTGGAGTAGGATTTTCCGAAGCAGATGGTTTCTTCTGAAAGGAGGCTAGCGAGTTTCACTGTAACATCCTCTAAAATGGCATATCAGATTTTGCTCAACATTACAAGCTATCTACCGAGGGACAGTCTTTCCATAAGGGCTACTCTATTCAGATCAGAACCGCCACGCCCTGTGAAGATACTGTTATTTGGTTTTTAATGAAACACAATCCTACATCCTTGCCAATCCTTCGCTTTTCCGCTACAACAGGGAAGGATGTTCCAAGTAGTCCTCGTCGCTTTCGGTCTATCGATGGATGCCTTTGCCGTAAGTGTGTCCGCTGGCATGTGTATTGAACGGATCTCGTTCCGCCATATCCTTCGGGGCTCTCTTTCCTTTGGCTTGTTTCAGTTCTTCATGCCCCTTGTTGGTTTCTTTTTCACGCGTCGATTCCAATGGCTTCTCGAATCGGTGGACCACTGGGTGGCCTTCTTCCTTCTCTTCATCATAGGCGGCAAAATGATTCTGGAAGCCCGAGACACGAAAAAAGACCCGTTTTGCGAGGATCCGGAAGACCAAGCTGTGCTTCCGGAACCCTACCCGAGGTCCCCAAAAATGGATATACGAAAAGGTAGGACTCTCCTCCTTCTTTCCCTCGCTACCAGTATCGACGCTTTAGCCATCGGGATTACCTTTAGCCTCCTGGGCCATTCCATCTTAGAGGCCGTCCTCGTCATTGGAATCATCACGTTCTTCGTGTGCTTGGTGGGTTTTGAGTTCGGCAAACGCCTGGGTCATCTGGTGGAACGGTGGGCTGAACGGATCGGAGGCATGATACTCGTCGGGATCGGATGGAAGATCCTCGTGGAGCATCTAATGGGATAGGTACTATGAAATACAGAACCCTCGGAAAAACAGGCTGGCAGGTCTCGGAAATCTCTCTGGGAACCTGGCAGGTAGGAGGAAAATGGGGAGAACCCTTCGACGAAAAGAACGCGGAACAGGTGCTTCACACTGCGATCGACGCGGGGATCAATTTCATCGATACCGCGGACGTGTACGCGGATGGCCGCAGTGAACGAACCGTGGCGAAAGTAGTTAAACAACGGAAAGAACAGGTATATATTGCCACGAAGTGTGGCAGAAGGCTGGCGCCGCACACGGTCGAATCATACACCCCCCAATCTCTTCGAAAATTCGTGGAGGACAGTCTCAAGAATACCGGCTTAGAGACCCTCGATTTAGTACAACTACACTGTCCTCCTACCCCCGTGTACTATCGCCCCGAAGTGTTCCTCCTCTTCGACAAATTGAAAGAGGAAGGCAAAGTGCGTTTCTTGGGGGTTAGCGTGGAGAAGGTGGAGGAAGCCATCAAGGCGATCGAGTATCCCAATGTGGCGACAGTCCAGATCATTTTCAATATCTTTCGTCAGCGGCCAAAAGACCTGTTCTTTCATTTAGCGAAGGAGCGGAATATTGGGATCATCGTGCGGGTTCCCCTGGCTAGCGGTCTCTTAACCGGTAAGTTCACCAAAGAGACCCAGTTCAATTCGAAGGATCATCGGCTAGTCAATCGAAATGGGGAATTGTTCGACAAGGGAGAGACCTTCTCGGGAGTTCCTTACGAAATTGGGATCCAAGCGGCGGAAGAATTGAAACGACAAATTGCAACGCCAGAACGGCCTTTGGCCCTCACGGCCCTCCGGTGGATCCTCGATTTCTCTGAGGTAGGGTGCGTTATTCCCGGAGCTTCCCGAAAGGAACAGATCGCCCAGAACATCAAGGCATCCGATCTTCCCCCACTCACTTCGGATGAACATAAAAGGGCAAAAGAATTGTACGATAAACGGATTCGCCCCTACGTGCACTACCTTTGGTAAGGCAACTATGATACACTGGTACTGATGGAAGCTTCCGCCTCTTCCCTTTCCGAAGCTGCCCTCTCTCGGGTTACTTCTATAGGGAAATCTCTTCACAGGGAACTCGGTTCCGTGTTGTTGGGTAAAAGCCAGT
>CAKZQO010000154.1 GCA_937140905.1 uncultured Spirochaeta sp. | reverse complement strand
AGGATTTGGGGTTCAAGTATGCCACCCTCTTCGGAGCTACGATCGGGGTGGAAGACATCCTCATTCCCGAATCGAAGAAACAGATGATCGAAAAAGCCAATGCCGAAGTAAGGGAGATCCAGGAACAGTACCTCCATGGACACATTACCCAAGAGGAACGTTACAACCGGGTGATCGAAGTATGGTCCAAGACGAACGAGGAATTGACGAACGAACTGATGAACATCCTGAAGAGCGATCGCCAGGGATTCAATCCCGTATACATGATGGCCAACTCCGGAGCCAGAGGGTCTAGAAGTCAGATCCGACAGCTGGCAGGGATGCGAGGCCTGATGGCGAAACCTTCGGGAGATATCATCGAACTTCCGATCCTTTCCAACTTTAAAGAGGGTCTTTCCGTCATTGAGTTCTTCATCTCTACCAACGGAGCTCGAAAGGGGTTGGCAGACACGGCGTTGAAAACCGCTGACGCGGGATACTTGACCCGGCGATTGGTGGACATCGCTCAAGACGTGGTGGTCAACGAGGAGGATTGCGGTACCATCAACGGGTTGGAAATGCGAGCGTTAAAGGATGGAGAAGAAATCGTCGAATCCCTCGCAGACCGTATTGAGGGGCGGTTTACGCTGGAACGGGTAAAGCATCCGATTACAGGGGAAATCATCGTGGATGTGAATGAACTGATCACCGATGAGATTGCCCAAGAAATCGAAGCAGCGGGGATCGAAGCGGTTCGGATTCGGACGGTTCTTACCTGCGAATCGAGGCATGGGGTATGCCAGAAATGTTATGGACGGAACCTGGCTACCAATAAAACCGTAGAAATCGGAGAAGCGGTAGGGATCATCGCTGCCCAATCGATCGGTCAACCAGGTACGCAGCTTACCATGCGTACTTTCCACATCGGGGGAGCGGCTACGAAAGCTTCTGAAGAAAACAAGGTGTATCTTAAGTATCCCATCGTTGTGAAAGGAGTTCTTGGTTCCACGGTGAAACTCCAGACAGGGGATCTCCTGTTTACCCGCAAAGGGCATATCATCGTGAACAGGATCCTAGATTCCATCGATCTACAACCGAAGGACAAACTCCACTTAAAGGATGGAGATCGAGTCCTAAAGGGGCAGGCGATCCTGAAACGGGATGGGCAAGAAATCATTTCCAACCACAACGCCTACATACTGATCGGGAAAGATAGAAAGAAGCTATACCTGATTGCTCAGGAACAGAAGGTAGAAATTCGAAACGGTTCTACTCTATTCGTGAAACCTGGCGACATTCTTCCTCCTGAGTATACCCTTGCTACGTTCGACCCCTTCAGTGAGCCAATCATATCGGAGCACGATGGAACGGTAGAATTCGTAGATATCGTGTTGGGCACCACTCTAAAAGAAGAAATCAACGAAGAAACAGGAAATATTGAAAAGAAAATCACCGATTACACTTCCGAGTCTATCCAACCCCGGATCCGCATTCTCGACGAGAAGGGTGAGGAAAAAGCTGTGTATTTCATCCCTGGCTCGGCTTATCTCAATGTGAACGACGGGGATAAGATAAAGGCTGGCCGCACTCTGGCAAAGCTCTTGAAGGAGAGCGTAAAGACTGGTGATATCACAGGAGGGCTCCCAAGAGTTGGAGAACTCTTCGAGGCTCGAAAGCCAAAGAATGCGGCGGTTCTTGCCCAGGTTTCGGGTACCGTTCGATTCAAGAATATAATCAAAGGGAAACGGGTTATTGCCATTGAGGATCCGTATGGGAAAGAGTATAAACACCTAGTTCCCATGGGACGTCACTTATTGGTACGGGAAGGTGACACGGTAGAAGCAGGGGAACAACTCTGTGACGGGAATATAGATCCTCATGATGTCCTGCATACCTTGGGTGAAAACGCCCTACAGCAATTCATGATGAACGAGATCCAAGAAGTGTATCGTTTGCAGGGTGTAAGCATCAACGACAAGCATATCGGGATCATCATACGGCAGATGATGCGGAAAGTAGAGATCGTGTCGGTAGGGGACACGAACTTCATCTTTGGGCAGCAGGTAGATAAGCACAAATTCCACGAAGAAAACGAAAAGGTGATCCGTGAAGGTGGACAACCTGCGATCGCAAGGCCTCTGCTTTTAGGAATTACACGGGCTTCTCTGAATATCGATTCTTTCTTCTCGGCCGCTTCGTTCCAGGAGACTACTCGAGTATTGACGAATGCTGCCATAGCTGGAGCGGTAGACTACCTCCGAGGATTGAAAGAGAACGTAATCATCGGTCATCCTATACCTGCGGGAACAGGCATGAAACGGTATAGGGCTTTGAAACTGTACGATGAGAACGCCGAAGACCTTGACGCGAAGATACAAAAGATCCTCGAGTCCAAGCAAAAAGAGAAGGAGGAATCTGAACCTAGCAAACAGGAGATCATCCAGAGTGTCCAGGAAGAGGATAATGGGGAAGATGAGTATGGAGATTCGGACGATTGATCCCTGTATTGACATTTTAAAGAACTTGGGATACATTCCTGCTTCGCTTGCAGGTTTTAACTAACAGTAGGAGAAATGGTTAAGGTATGCCAACAATCAATCAGCTTATTCGAAAGGGACGACAAAAAGCGCGTTCGAAAACGAAAGCCCCGGCACTGCAGGGTTGTCCTCAGAAGAGAGGAGTATGCACTCGAGTAATGACGATTACGCCGAAGAAACCTAACTCCGCATTGCGGAAGGTTGCACGTGTTCGATTGGTGAATGGAATTGAAGTAACCGCATACATTCCAGGTATCGGACACAATCTCCAGGAACATTCGGTGGTGTTGATTCGGGGAGGACGGGTGAAGGATCTACCTGGAGTGCGCTACCATATCATTCGGGGAACAAAGGATGCATTGGGCGTGGAAGATCGTAAGCGAGGCCGTTCGAAGTATGGGGCGAAACGGCCAAAGGCGTAGGAGAAGAGAATAATGGCAAGACGAAAAGTAGCAACAAAAAGGCCGACACTCCCTGATTCTAGATATAACAATGTGGTTGTCGCCAAATTCATTACTCGGATGATGTTGAAGGGGAAGAAATCTATCGCTACTAGACTCCTCTACAACGCCATCGAGTCGTTGAAGGGCAAAACAGACAAGAGTGAATTGGAAGTTTTCCTAAAGGCGATAGAAAATGTAAAACCGCTGGTGGAAGTGAAATCTCGACGAGTAGGGGGGGCAACCTACCAGGTACCAGTGGAAATTCGCGAATCCCGGCGTGAGGCATTGGCTATGCGATGGATCATCACCGCCGCTAGGGAAAGATCGGGAAAGAACTTTAGTGAGAAGCTAGCTCTAGAATTGTGGGATGCCTACAACAATACGGGCACTGCCATAAAGAAAAAAGAAGATACCCATAAGATGGCAGAGGCAAACAAGGCGTTTGCCCATTATCGGTGGTAACTGAGGGAAGGTCTATTGACCATCTTTGAGGAACCATATATAATCTGATCGCTGTTCGTCCATTAGGCCGTCTTGAACGGTGCTGGGTTGTTGGTTCCTGCGAAACTGTAGGGATACTCCCTAGGGTTATTCCAGGAGCAAGGTTGTGAAGGTAGGATGGGCGTCTTTCGTTAGACTTTTCATCTCCTATCACATCCAACGCAAAAGTTTTGGTGCTAAGGTACGGTAGTATCCTGTACGGATTACCGGACACTGATAGATACTAGAAAACTATTTTCGGTGAAAATAGCGGAAGGAGGCAGAAATGGCCAAAGAAAAGTTTGAAAGGGCGAAACCGCACATCAACGTAGGTACGATCGGTCATATTGACCATGGTAAGACTACTCTAACTGCAGCAATTTCGATGTACTGTGCCAGACACTTCGGCGGGAAAGTAATGAAGTATGAAGATATCGATAACGCTCCCGAGGAGAAGGCGAGGGGTATTACGATCAATACTCGGCACATCGAATATCAGACAGATAAACGGCACTACGCTCACGTAGATTGCCCGGGACACGCGGACTACATCAAAAACATGATCACGGGTGCTGCTCAGATGGACGGAGCAATCGTTGTAGTAGCCGCTACCGATGGACCTATGGCGCAAACGAAGGAACATATCCTTCTCGCTCGACAGGTAGGAGTGCCTGCCCTCATCGTGTTCATTAACAAGATCGACATGGTAGACGATCCGGATCTGATCGATCTAGTCGAGGAAGAGATGCGGGATCTTCTTAAGTTCTACAATTTCCCGGGGGATGAAGTGCCTGTTATTCGAGGTGCGGCCTTCCCGGCCATGGAAAACCCGGACGATCCAGAAAAGACGAAATGCATCGGTGAACTTCTAAATGCGATGGATAGTTATTTCCCCATCCCGCAGCGAGACGTGGACAAGCCCTTCCTGATGCCGATCGAAGACGTGTTCTCTATCCAAGGGCGTGGTACTGTAGTAACGGGTCGTGTGGAGCGAGGGGTAATTAAGCTGAATGACGAAGTGGAAATCGTAGGTATCCGCGAGACAAAGAAAACAGTCGTCACGGGTATCGAAATGTTCAACAAGATCCTAGACGAAGGCCAGGCAGGTGACAATATCGGATGTCTTCTCCGCGGTATCGATAAGAAAGAGGTAGAACGAGGGCAGGTTTTGGCCAAGCCAGGATCCATCAAGCCCTACAAAAAGTTCAAGGGAACCATCTATGTATTGTCCAAGGAAGAAGGCGGTCGGCATTCTCCGTTCTTCACTGGATATCGGCCTCAGTTCTATTTCCGCACCACCGACGTAACGGGTACCATCGAGCTTCCGCAGGACAAGCAAATGGTGATGCCCGGAGACAATACGGAAATTACCGTTGAACTTATCTATCCTATTGCAATGGATAAAGGGTTGCGGTTCGCTATTCGTGAAGGTGGAAGAACGGTTGCCAGCGGTCAGGTAATCGAAATCATCGAATAATTTCAATAAAAGCCTTACCTCGCCTCGCTTGGGGTAAGGCTTCTTTTTGGAGGAGTGATGGCTAAGGATAGAATTCGAGTTCGGCTCCGAAGCTTTGATGTGGAGTTGATCGATCAGAGCGCGAAAGCGATTGTGCAAACCGTACAGAAGGCAGGAGCGAATGTTTCGGGACCGATTCCTTTACCGACTCGAATAAACAAGTTTACAGTTCTACGCTCTCCCCATGTACATAAGAAATCCAGGGAGCAGTTCGAAATGCGAACCCATAAACGGTTGATCGATATTCTTTCTCCCACATCGACTGTAATGGACGCTCTGATGAAGTTGGAACTCCCTGCAGGTGTAGATGTAGAGATTAAGCAGTAGAAATAGTAGGGGAATGCAATGGTTGGTTTAATAGGAAAGAAAGTTGGGATGACCCAAGTCTTCGATGAGAGCGGGATTTTGGTTCCCGTTACCGTCATTCAAATAGAGCCCAACTGGATCGTTGCGAAACGTACCATAGAAAAAAATGGGTATGAGGCGGTTGTTCTGGGATCGGGTGCGGTCAAGGAAAACCGTCTAACCAAACCATACAAGGGACAATTCCCTGATTCTGTCAAACCTACAAGACATCTAGTGGAAATCCGAGATTTTGAGCTTGAAGGTGACGTAGGGGCGATGGTAGGGGTTGAGGCTTTGGAAGGATTGCGATTTGTGGATGTTCGAGGCACCACCAAAGGGAAGGGGTATCAAGGTGTCATGAAGAGGTGGGGTTTTCACGGCGGAAGAGACACTCACGGGTCCAAGTTTCACCGAGCTCATGGATCGACAGGCCAGAATACCCACCCGGGTCATACCTTCCGAGGGGTTAAGATGGCTGGAAGGATGGGAGCGCAACGATACACCGTCCAGAATCTTCGGATTGTTAAAATAGATCCGGAGAAACAGCTTCTTCTCGTAAAAGGCGCGGTGCCTGGTGCTACAAATGGGATGGTGGTCGTTACTTCGGCAAAGAAAAGAGAGTTGTAGAGGTTAAAGATGGAACAGAAGGTGTATTCAATCAAAGGTGAAGAGGTACGGACCATCGAACTTTCCGACTCGGTGTTCAATGTAGATATAAGTGATGCGCTGATCTACTATGCCATCGTGAATGAACAAGCCAATGCTCGGGTTGGAACGGCTTCTACCAAGACTCGAGCAGAGGTGAAAGGTTCTAGTCGGAAACCTTGGAAGCAGAAGGGTACAGGTAGGGCCCGCGCCGGTAGACGAAGATCTCCCCTTTGGGTGGGTGGAGGAATTATCTTTGGGCCGAAACCAAGAGACTATAGTTTCTTTTTACCAAAGAAAGTAAAGAAGTCAGCGTATAGGTCCCTGTTGAGTTTGAAGGTAAAAGAAAACAAGCTAAAAATAGTTGAGGACTTTACCGTAGAATCGGGGAAGACAAAAGACCTATTGAGCATCCTAAAGAATCTCATTCCAGAAGAACGTTCTGTGCTTATCCTCAAGGATAACGATTCCTCGATTCGAAGAGCTGGAGCCAATATTCCTTGGCTTACCATGCTTTCTTATGACAAGTTGAATGCCAACGATCTGCTATACGGAAAGAATGTACTCGTGCTTGAGACGGCTGCTCAAAACTTGAACAGTATGTATGCATAAGGATTGGGAAAAACTATGAAGACGGAACAGATCATCATTGAACCCGTACTTACGGAAAAGACGAACCAGATGAGAGAAGTGGGAAAATACGTGTTCAAGGTGGACAAACGAGCAAACAAATATCAGGTTATGCGGGCAGTTAGGGAACTGTTTTCGGTACATCCTGTAAGTTGCAATATCATGAATGTGAAAGGGAAACCCAAGAGGGGACGAGCTCAGGCAGGATACACCGCCTCCTGGAAAAAGGCGATCGTTACCTTGCAAAAGGGTGAAAAAATCTCCATTTTCGAAGGCGCATAAGAGATAGGGGGCTGCAGTGGCTATTAAAACATTCAATCCAATAACACCGGGTCTTCGGTTCGCCGCTACCCTTCAGTACGAAGTAGATAAAAAAGAACCGGAAAAGTCTCTTACAAAAGGGCTCTCATCGAAAGCAGGAAGAGGCGCATGGGGTAGAATCAGCGTTCGAAGGAGAGGGGGCGGTCATAAAAGAAAGTATCGGGTTATTGATTTTAAAAGAGACAAGCATGGTATTCCTGCCACAGTGAAAGCTCTCGAATACGATCCAAATCGCAACGCATCAATAGCGTTGGTAGTATATGCGGATGGAGAGAAGCGATACATCATTGCTCCCAAAGGGTTGGAGAAAGGAACCACGATCCTCAGCGGACCGGGGTCCCCTCCTACTGTGGGGAATGCTCTTCCACTGGACGAGATCCCTTTGGGAACTATGGTTCATAACGTAGAATTAAAGATAGGGAAAGGGGCTCAAATGGCCAGAAGCGCAGGAACCTATGCGATTCTAGCCGCAAAGGAAGGGGATTATGTGACCCTGAAGCTTCCCTCTGGGGAAATGAGATTGGTCCATAAGGCATGTTATGCCACTGTGGGTTCAGTGGGCAACGAAGACGCTATGAATGAGATGCTGGGTAAAGCGGGTAAATCCCGATGGTTAGGCAGGAGGCCTAAGGTTCGTGGAGAAGCGATGAACCCGGTTGACCATCCCCTTGGAGGAAGAACCCGTGGAGGTAGGCATCCTGTGTCGCCCACTGGAGTGCCTGCAAAGGGATACAAAACACGAAAGAAGAAAAAATACTCGAACACTTTCATCATAAAACGGAGAAGATAGGAGCGTACTGTGTCTCGGTCAATTAAAAAGGGTCCATTCATAGAAAAGAGTCTCTATAAAAAGGTTCTATCAATGAACAAATCGGGAGAAAGAAAAATGATTAAAACTTACTCCCGTTGTTCAACCATCATTCCTGAAATGGTAGGACTTACGATATCTGTGTACAATGGGAAGAGTTTCATCCCCGTGTATATCACGGAAAACTTAGTAGGCCATAAGCTTGGTGAGTTTTCGCCTACTAGGATATTCCGTGGTCATGCGGGGTCTGATAAAAAAGCAGAAAAGAAGTAAGGGTGGGTAGTATGGCGGAAACTACGGGTTATCGAGCGGAAGCAAAATACCTGCTCATTGCGCCTTCCAAGGTGAGGCGGGTAGCAGATACGATTAGGAGAAAGCCTTACTCCGAGGCTATAGCGATTCTGGAACATCTGCCCCATAAGGGAGCAAAGCTTCTCTATAAGGTATTGAAATCAGCTGCAGCAAATGCTTTATACCAGAACAAGAAACTGGACGAAGACATGCTGTATGTGAAAGAACTCCTCGTGAACGAGGGGCCAAGGATGAAGAGGATGTGGATTCGGGGTAGAGGAAGAGCAGACATTCTTCAGAGACGTATGAGCCACATCAAAGTTGTGGTAGACGAAATCCAAAAGGTGGGGGACTAACGTGGGCCAGAAAGTTCATCCGGTTGGACTCCGATTAGGAATCAACAAAACATGGAAATCAAAATGGTTCGTGGATCCTCGAGAATATGCGCCAACTTTGCATGAAGATCTACGATTAAGAAAGATTTTGGCTTCCCTGCCAGAAACGAAAAGTGCAGAAATTGCTGAAGTGGAAATCATTCGTCATCCCCAACGAATCACGCTTATCATACATACGGCTCGACCTGGGGTAATTATAGGCACGAAGGGAGCTTCTATAGAAAAAATTGGTTCGGTACTCCAGAAGGAAGCAGGGAAAAAGATTCAAATCAAAATCAAAGAAATTAAGCGTCCGGAAACAAACGCGCAGCTTATAGCTGCCAACATTGCCCGGCAGTTGCTCGCTCGGGTTTCTTTCAGGAAAGCCTTGAAAACGGCTATCAGTAATGCCATCAAGGCGGGAGTGCAGGGAATCAAGATACGTATTTCGGGTCGATTGGGCGGAGCAGAAATGTCCCGGACCGAAACTATCATGGAAGGTCG
This sequence comes from uncultured Spirochaeta sp., assembly GCA_937140905.1. Lineage (GTDB taxonomy): Bacteria > Spirochaetota > Spirochaetia > DTKZ01 > DTKZ01 > DTKZ01. Next base: position 6,155 of record CAKZQO010000154.1, on the reverse strand, counting down.
AGTTCCTTTGCACACCCTTAGGGCTAATATAGATTATGGCTTCGATGAAGCGTTCACTACTTTTGGAGCCATAGGGGTGAAAGTTTGGGTATTTACCGGTGAAGTGTTCCGGAGAGATAAAAAGGAAGACGCTGGGCAGCTGATCAAAAAGAAGAAAGAAAAGACAGCGGGTAGTAGGAGCTAACGTATGCTGAGTCCCAAAAGAACGAAGTATAGAAAGAAAATGCGAAGGGTAAACCGTACTCTGGTGGGGATGGCAAGCCGGAATAATAGCCTCGAGTTCGGTGACTATGGGCTCGTTGCGCTGGAACCAGAGTGGATCACAAACCGTCAGATCGAAGCAGCCCGTGTTGCCATGACACGGAATATCAAGCGAGGGGGAAAGGTGTGGATACGTATTTTCCCCGATATGCCTTATACGAAAAAACCTGCTGAAACACGAATGGGAAAGGGCAAAGGAAACCCTGAATATTGGGTAGCTCCAGTGAAACGAGGGACTGTATTGTTTGAGATTGCGGGTGTTCCGAGAGAGTTGGCTGAAGAATCCCTCAAATTGGCGGGTAGTAAGCTGCCTATCAAGACTAAGATCGTTTCTCGAGAAGAGGGAGAATAAATCGCCATGAAAGATTCTTTCAAAGAACTCACCCTTCCCGAATTAATAGCAAAAAGGGAAGAGCTGACAAAGAAATATTTTAAGCTACGGTTCGACAAAGTGATCGGACATTTAGAAAATCCTTTGGAGCTTCGGACGCTTCGTAGGAAAATCGCACGGTTGAACACTAGAATCCATCAATCGACCTTGCAGAAACAGGAGTAAGCTGTGGATACGATGGAAAGAAAATCGAACAAAAGAATCCTTCAAGGAGAAGTGGTTAGTGATAAAATGGAGAAAACCATAGTGGTTAGAGTCTCTTCCAGGAAGATGCATCGATTGTACAAAAAATATATTACCGTCTCGAAGAAGTACAAGGCGCACGATGAAAACCAAGAGGCTCATGTAGGTGATATTGTCAGGATCATCGAGTCTCGACCAATCAGCAAGGAAAAACGTTGGCGCCTGTTACAGATCGTCGAGAAAGCGAAATAATGGTGTGTTGGATTCTAAAAGGTAGGATACCGTTATGATTCAGATGAATACGTATTTGAATGTAGCAGACAATAGCGGAGCTAAAGTTGCACAGTGCATAAAAGTGCTTGGCGGAACGAAACGGAAGTACGCCAGTGTGGGAGATGTAATCGTCGTCGCCATTAAAGAGGCCATCCCTAACACTCCTGTGAAGAAGGGGAACGTAGAACGTGCTGTGGTGGTGAGAACCAAGAAAGAGTATCGCAGGCCTGACGGGACATACATACGTTTCGATGATAATGCGTGCGTCATCATTGACAGTGGCAATAATCCCAAGGGGAAACGTGTATTTGGTCCTGTTGCCAGGGAACTTCGGGAATCCAAAGCAGGAGATTTCATGAAGATTCTATCTCTTGCTCCCGAAGTACTCTAAGGAAAAGGGCTAGGAGAAAACCGATGAAACGGACGAACACAACTAAAGAAAAGAGAAAGTTCAAAACCTTTCGAGTGAAAAAGAACGATGAAGTGAAAGTAATAGCCGGAAAAGAGAAAGGGAAAACTGGCCGGGTTATTCGTGTGGATCACGAAAAAGAAAGAGTCATCGTGGAAGGTGTTAACCTTCGTAAGAAGGCTGTAAGGAAACGCAGACAGAATGAACAGGGCGGGATTATCGAAGTGGAAGCACCCATTCACATCAGTAACGTTATGGTATTGTGTAAGAAATGCGGGCCGGTTCGAGTAGGGTACCGGTTCGAGAACGAAAAGAAGGTGCGGTTCTGCAAAAAATGTGGAGAGGTCCTATAATGGCAAAACAAACCTACGAACCGAGAATAAAGAAACTCTACCGAGAGAAGGTTGCTCAGGAACTATTCCAGGAATTTGGATACAAGAGCCCTATGCAGGTTCCCAAACTTGAAAAAATCGTTGTCAGTGTGGGCATTGGTGAAGCTATCACCAATAAAAAATTACTGGATTCCGCGGTTTCCGAGCTTACCCAAATTACGGGGCAGAAGGCCATCAAGACTAAGGCTAGGAAATCCATTGCCAATTTCAAAGTCCGCAAGGGTCAGGAAATTGGGGCAAAGGTAACCCTTAGAGGAAACTACATGTACGAATTTTTCGATCGGTTGGTAAATGTAGCTCTGCCTCGAGTAAAGGACTTTAGAGGAGTGAATCCAAATGGATTCGATGGACACGGAAACTTTTCCTTGGGGATAACTGAGCAAATCATTTTTCCTGAAATTGATTACGATACCATTGAGCAGGTTTCAGGAATGAATGTCACCATTGTGACAACCGCTAAGAACGACATGGAAGCAAAGAGTCTTCTGGCAAAACTTGGAATGCCGTTTAGAAAATAATGGGGTGAGGGATAATGGCAAGAAAAGCAATGATCGTAAAGGCTTTGAAAAAGCCAAAATACAGTACTAGGAAAGTGAATAGGTGTAAACTCTGTGGCCGACCAAGAGGGTATATAAGGAAATTTCAGATGTGCAGGCTTTGTTTCCGGAAGCTTGCTCATCAAGGTTTGATACCCGGTGTAACGAAATCTAGCTGGTAGGGAGAAGAGTATGAATTGTTCCGATCCCATTGCGGATATGCTAACAAAAATTCGAAATGCCAGTGCGGCGCGTTTCGAAAAGGTAGATATACCAACTTCCAAGATGAAATTGGAAATCGTGAAGATACTCAAGAATGAAGGATACATAAAGAATTTTAAGAAGGTGAACCAGGATAATTTGAGCTATATCCGGATCTTCTTGAAGTATGATGAAAAACAAAATCCTATCATCCATGGACTTCAAAAGATTTCTACTCCTGGACGAAGGGTCTATGCCGGGTACCGTGAAATGCCCCGAGTTCTGAACGGGTATGGAACATTGATCGTGTCCACCTCCCAAGGGGTAACCACGGGTAAGAAAGCCATGGAGAAAAAGGTTGGTGGCGAATTAATTTGTTCCGTTTGGTAGAGAGGTAGGCACATGTCAAGAATCGGAAGATTGCCCATTCCTATACCCCCAGGGGTCAAAGTAAAAGTGGAACAGAATGTTATCTTTGTGGAAGGACCTAAGGGAAAACTTCAACAGCCGTACACCGGTGATGTGGAAGTACAGATTGAAGGGGGAGTTTGTAAGGTTATTCGGAAAAACGAGCAGAAGAAGACGAAGGCCCTTCATGGACTTTATAGGAACCTGATCAGAAATATGTTCTTAGGCGTCACAGAGGGGTTCAAGAAATCACTCGTAATCAACGGCGTAGGATATAGGGCCGAAATGCAAGGAAAGGATCTTGTCCTGAACATGGGCTACTCTGCTCCCGTAATTTACACAGTGCCCCCAGATATCAAGATAGAGTGTGAAGGGCAAACTAAAATCATCGTGAGTGGATGCAGTAAAGAAAAGGTCGGGCAGGTAGCTGCGGAAATACGTTCTGTTCGACCTGTGGAACCCTATAAAGCAAAGGGAATAAAGTACGAAACAGAACAGGTCAGAAGGAAAGTTGGGAAATCAGGTGTAAAGTAGGGTCAGAAAATGAATAGATTAGAACTTAAAAAGATCCAAAGGGCAAAACGCAAGCTTCGGGTAAAGGCGAAAATATTCGGAACGCCTACTCGTCCTAGACTCACTGTGTATCGAAGTAATAAGCATCTCTATATACAAGTGATTGATGACACCAAGGGGCACACGTTAGCTTCCGTCTCTTCTTTGGAAAAAGAGTTTCGGGAGATGAGAAATAACGTTGCCAATGCCGAAAAACTCGGCCAGATCATCGGTGAACGTACAAAGCAACTGAATATCAACTCTGTGGTGTTTGATCGAAACGGATATCTGTACCACGGAATCGTAAAAGCGGTGGCTGAAGGTGCCAGAAAAGCCGGTTTAGAGTTTTAGGAGGGATTCGTGGATCAGGATAAGGGTCTTAAAGGAAAAGAATTTTTAGAAAAACTCATTTCACTAAATCGAGTTGCCAAAGTAGTGAAAGGGGGAAGAAGATTCTCTTTTTCCGCCCTCGTAGTGGTTGGTGACAGAAACGGTAGAGTAGGGTATGGTTTTGGGAAAGCGAACGACGTATCCGAAGCAATTCGCAAGGGAATGGAGAAAGCAAAGAGGAACATGATAGAAGTTCCCATCAAACACAATACTCTGCCCCATCCTTATATTGGAAAGTTCAAGAGTTCAAGGGTCGTAATGAAACCAGCCGCCCCCGGGACAGGAGTAATCGCCGGAGGTGTAGTGCGAGCTGTTCTGGACGCTTGCGGAGTAAACGATGTGCTAACGAAAGCTATGGGATCCAGGAATCCCATAAATACTGTGAAAGCGGTTTTCCATGGTTTGGAGCATCTTTTAGATGCGAAAGTTATCGCAAAGAACAGAGGCAAATCTTTAAACGAAGTGTGGGGTTAGCAAGATGGGTGATAAACTGAGAATCAAGCTAGTGAAAAGTACAATTGGTAGAAAGCCTTCCCATCGGTTAACAGCTAAAGCTCTGGGTTTAAGAAAGTTGAACTCGGTGGTCATCAAGAAAAAGGATCCAGCAATTTTGGGAATGATCAAGCAGATTCAATACATGCTGGAAGTTGAGGAGATCGATTGAGTATGGAACAGTATACCCTAAAGGCCCCTAAAGGTTCGAAGAAAAAGAAAAAGATCGTGGGTCGCGGCTCAGGAACGAGACTCCAGAAAACTGCCGGTAAGGGAAACAAAGGACAGAACGCTAGGGCTGGAGGAGGAGTTCGGCCAGGTTTCGAAGGGGGGCAGATGCCTTTGTACCGAAGGATTGCCAGGAGAGGATTCTCCAACAGCCCCTTTAAGATCGAAGCTATTCCTGTGAATCTTGATAGCATTGATGCAAAGTATCAAGAAGGAGAATTGGTATCCCTACAATCCCTGAAAGAGAAAGGGATCATCAAAGCAAGGGCGACGAATGTAAAGATCTTGGGTAAAGGCGAACTCCACAAGAAACTGGTATTCGAAGGACTCCCCATTTCTGAGGGTGCCAAAGAAAAAATCCTACAAAGTGGTGGCGAAATAAAAGAATCTTCTAACGAATAGGAACGATCTGATGGCCAATAACGCTCTACTGGATATTTTCCGAATCAAAGAACTTCGACAACGGATCTTTTTTACCTTTCTGATGTTGATCGTATTCCGCTTGGGAGCCACATTGCCCATTCCAGGGATTAACGTCAATGCGTTAAAACTTTATTTTATGGCCCAGGAATCGGCGGGTGGACTTTCCTTAACGGATTATCTTGATTTTTTTGCCGGAGGAGCGTTCAAAAACTTTTCCATCTTCATGTTAGGGATTATGCCCTACATTTCGATGTCCATCATCATGCAACTTTTACTTCTCGTGTTCCCTAGCTTGAAGAAGTTATCCGAGGAAGAGGGCGGACGGAAAAAAATACATCGATACACCCGGTATGGGACGGTCCTGGTATGTCTCATCCAGTCCTACGCGGTCACCGTGTACGCAGATCGCATTCCTGATGCCATCACCATGGGTAAACTTTCTTATTCCTTGATTGCCATGCTGACGGTAACTACAGGAACGATTTTCCTCATGTGGATGGGAGAACAGATCACCCAGCGAGGGATTGGCAATGGGATTTCCCTTCTGATTTTTGCGGGTATCGTTGCTCGGCTCCCCGACGCGTTATACAACTTGCTTAAAAAGATTCAATTGAGGGAATTAAATCCAGTGTTCGTACTGGTTGTGTTCATCATGTTTATTGTCGTAGTGGCCCTAGTGATCATCGAGCAACAAGGACAACGCAAGATCCCGGTCCATTATGCAAAGCGTGTGGTTGGAAGGAAGATGTACGGCGCCCAGAACACCTATATCCCATTCAAGATCAATCCCTCAGGAGTCATTCCAGTAATTTTCGCTTCTTCGGTACTAACCTTTCCTCTGCAAATTGCGGGCAATATTGGAGCGCAAGTGAAATGGCTTTCCGATTTCGCCTACTGGTTGCGTCCCGATGGAGTACCATACTTGATTCTCTACACCCTTTTGATCATCTTTTTTGCCTATTTCTATACCCAGGTTTCTCTGAATCCTATAGAAATATCTAAGAATATCCGGGAGA
>CAKZQO010000153.1 GCA_937140905.1 uncultured Spirochaeta sp. | reverse complement strand
TATTCTACCCAGATCCGTTGGATCTGCGTAGGTCCAGGGGGTACCTTCTCTTTTAACACTCCACTCAAACCGTTAGAATCTCTTGACTCCCTTCTCCCCCCCTCTTATAGTTATGATAAAACCATCTTAACAGATAGGATCGTACATCATTGTTGGTTCGATACGGTAAAACAAAAGACGGAGCTGCGGTAAAGCGGGCTGAAATCTACACGAAGCAGGAACATCCCATCCGAAGGCAGGACATCGACCCGGATGCCGTATCCATTATCCTACGATTGAAGGCGGCGGGGCATGCGGCCTATATCGTGGGGGGAGCCATACGGGATCTCCTCGTGGGAAAGGTTCCGAAGGATTTCGACATCGCCACCGATGCCCATCCTCGAAAGATCAAACGACTGTTCCGTAACTCACGAATCATTGGAAGACGGTTCCGTTTAGTTCATGTGTACTTTGGACCCAAGATCATCGAAGTATCCACCTTTCGCTCCCTCCATGCGGTAGGAGAGATGAACCAGTATGGCACGATCCAAGAGGACGTACTAAGGCGGGATTTTTCCCTCAATGCCCTATACTACTGTCCCGTAGAAGAAGTGATCCTAGACTATGTGGGTGGAGTGAAAGACATACGCAGTAAGGTGATTCGACCCATCATTCCCTTGAAGCAGATCTTTGTGGAAGATCCGGTGCGAATGGTACGGGCAGTGAAGTACAGCGCTATGCTGGGTTTCTCCGTACCGTTCTTTACGCGCCGGATGATCCAGAAACAAGCGCCTCTTTTAGCCGAATGCTCCCACTCTCGGTTGACAGAGGAACTGTTCAAGATATTAGGATCCGGCGCATCGGCTGTTACCCTGAAGGCTCTCTATTCCCATAAACTCCTTCGATACTTTCTTCCTTCCCTAGACTTGCGGTTGAAGGAAAACAAGAACGACTTTTTCGAACGTTTCTTCCGCACTCTCGAAACATACGATGAATCGGCTCCAGAGCTGGAAGAACGGGCCAAAGGCCTGGCCGCTTTGCTTAGGGATTACTTAGAGGATCTCAACAAGGAACAAAAGGATGTCCCGCTCCTTTTCAAAGATTTTTACGTGGCTGCCAAGGGTTTTTTAAGCCCCCTTTCTCCCCCGAATCGGGATGTGGACCAAGCGGTAATGATGATTTTCCGGGAAACTCGAACCAGGAAACCGCGCAGGAGAAGGAGAAGAAAGGCAAAACCCGAAGTGTCAGACGCTAGAACAACAGAAACGGTGCCCGTGTAGCGCCGATTGCGAGCGATGATCGCCACATAAGTTCGTACTACCGATAAGCTGAACCACCCTTACGTATGTAATGGCAGCTTCGAGGCGTGAAAGCTGACCAGAGGGTCTGCTCTCATCGCTGAAGTCTCTTCAAAATCGGTTCGGCCTTCTCTTTGAAGGAAGGATCCGCTTCGATGGCAGTTGTCAGGTAGGTTCGGGCTTCCGCAAAACGGTTCCAGGCAAAGGCGTTTACCCCTAGCGCATACTGAATCAATCCTTTGGGCCCTCCTAACGACAAGGCCTTCTGGTATTGCTCCTCGGCTTTGGGATAGTTCTTGGTAGCATAGGCGATAAGGCCTAGGTAGTAGTAGGGGAGGGGGTCGCCGGGTTCGATAGCGAGCGCACCCGTGAAGGCTTCTTCGGCATCCTTATAGGCGTCCTTTTCATAGGCGGCGATCCCCGCTTTCATGAGGGAAGAGAAGGAGGGTCGCTTCTGTATATAGGTTTTAAAATCCTGTTCTACCTTGGACATGTTGTAGAACGAAAGGACTCGTTTCCGGAAGGAATCGTGGTTTTCGCCCAAGGAAGCATCCTCCTTCAGGCTCGAGAGGGTATCCCAGAGGAAACGGGGATAGGAGCGGTCCTCTGAGTAGAGGAGGAAACTGACAAACCCCCACGCTTGGGGATAGAAGGCCTTTAGGTTCTGCCGAGCTTCTTCCGGGGTGAGGAAGAGAAATCGTTCCAAAGGGATAAAAGCCCTATCCGATGGGGAAGTGGATGGTTCAACCATGCCTTTTAGGGTGTCCAGCCAATCGAGGTTCTCTTTGAATCGCAAGGTATTGGAGGAGGGATCCATACCGACCTTCTCGAAAAAGATGGCGAATCCTTCTCGGATCCAGAGGGGAGGGTTTTGAATATGGGACCTGAGGAACTGCAGGAGGGCCTGGTGATTTAGAGAAGGGTAGAAGATTTCGGGAGGGCATTGGTACAGAAGTAGTTCTCGACGAGAGGGGTCAGGATGGTGCAGGTACACGAAATCTTCCCGACTTTCGTTGAGAAAAAGGGAAAGGTACCGGTCGAACGGCTCTTTTGATTGGAATATTCGCACCGTAAGCAGGGTCGCAGAAGAGGGTTCAGGAAAGTGAAAGTAGGAATTGAACAGTTGGTACAGTTGTTCCAGATATGCTCCCATCTCGTTGGCGTGGGATGGGGAGATCTGGAAAAACACCCGATAGTGAAGGGTCTTCGCCTCATGGAAGGTCCCTTCTGTACTCGGTCCCCGCGTGGCCTGGCTAAAACCGCTAGGAGCGCCCCATAGGAAAAGTAGGCTCCAAATAAGAGGTAGGAATCCCGGGGGAGAACCGAATTTTTTAAAAGACCTACAACCAGAATAACGATGGGTCATACTCTTCAAACCCTCCCTCTCTCTGTCAAGTTGATTCTTCTCACGTGATGCTTTCTACCGTCACATTCAATTCTTCGATCATGATCCCAGTGAAGCGTTCGATGCTTTCGGTCACGTACTTTTGCATTTCATACACGTCCGGGATCAGTTCGATCCCGTAGGGAATCGTAATGAACAACTCGATCCGATACGCGTTGGACTCGCTCTTTATAGTGACTTTTTTCAATTTAATCAGTTTGTTGTATTCCTGCAAACAGTGGATGATCATCTGGGTAAGGGCGGCTTCAGAAATCTGCACAGTGCCCTTCTTGCTATATTCGGGCCGAACCATCGTCTTTTCGAATACTTGCCCTTTGCCTCCAATCCCAAATTGTTGCTTGAGGAAGATCCGGATGGAATCCACCATGGTCTTGGGATAGTTCCGTTTCACTTCGATGGAAGGCACGGGAATCACATGCCGACCATGGACGTTGCGGTAGTGGAGGGCTGTTTGGATCTCTTCCTGAGTGGCCACGTCTTCGATCTGAATGATCTTACTGGGAGGAGGGAGGTGGAGGGTTTCGGCGATTTTTTTCACCATCCCGACGCTGGTTCCTATGATGAGGATCCGTTTGAATTTTTGCTTCTGAAGACACTGGATCACCTCTTTCCGGTGCTCCTTGTCATGGAAGAGGGCTGTCTTTACTGCGGCCATGTAGGACTTTTCCTTCTTGGAAGAACGTCCCGCCAGGATCTTCTGGTCCCGGATCAGGAGGCCATCGTCCACGATCAGTTCGATCCCATACTTCTGGGCCAGCAGCATGGCTCGGAAGCTTTTCCCCGTGCCACTTTTCCCTACAAGGGCAAAGACCTTGATTCCTTTTAGAAGCCATACGAAATGTCGATAGATGTTCTTGATTCCCATGCTGGTTTGGAAACTTTCCCTCTTGAGGGAGTGTACCCGTCTATCCGTGTTTTCGCAAGCTCTTGGATTTGCGCTTCATGGTAGTCTTGTTTGACGGGGAGAGAGGACGCACCAAACATTTGGGCCCATAGCCAATGAGATCGGTTCGACCTGCTTTTGTTAAGGCTTCCACCACGAGGCCATGGTGTTTAGGGTCCCGGTATTGGAGCAAGGCTCGTTGGAGGGCTTTTTCATGGGCACTTCGAGGCACATAGATTTCTTTTCCCCTCCGGGGATCGATCCCCGTGTAATACATGCAGGTAGAAAGGGTACCCGGCGTAGGGTAGAAGTCCTGTACTTGTTCAGGAATGAAATGGTGGTCCCGGAAGTACTCGGCTAGCTCGATGGCCGCTTCAAGGTCGCTACCTGGATGACTAGAGATGAAGTAGGGTACGAGGTACTGTTCCTTCTGGAGTTCCTGATTGATTCGTTGGTATTCCCGTTCGAATCGGCGGTATACCTCGAAGGAAGGTTTCCCCATTGCGTCAAGGACCCGAGGGTTTATGTGTTCGGGTGCCACTTTTAATTGGCCTGATACGTGGAACTGGCAGAGTTCCTGAAAGAAAGAAGGATCTGGATCGGCCAACAGGTAGTCGTACCGGATCCCTGAACGAACGAACACCCTCTTCACCTTGGGAAGGGAGCGAAGTTTGCGAAGGAGTTGCAGGTAGTCCTGGTGATCGATCTTCAGATTAGGGCAGGGTTTGGGAACGAGGCATAACCGGTTGGTGCAGGTGCCGGACCGGAGTTGTTTATCGCAAGCAGCGTGGCGGAAGTTGGCCGTGGGGCCACCAACGTCGTGAATATACCCCTTGAAGTCTGGTAACTGGGTCAGTTCCATGGCTTCCTGTAAGAGGGAGTCGTGGCTACGGGATTGCACGATTCGCCCCTGATGAAAGGTGAGAGCGCAGAAGGAACATCCCCCAAAGCAACCCCGGGAACTGATCAAGCTAAATCGAACCTCCTCTAGGGCAGGAACTCCTCCCTGGGATTCGTAGGAAGGATGGGAGGTCCTTGTATAGGGTAGGGAATACACTCTATCTAGTTCTTCCATTGAAAGGGGCAAAGCGGGAGGTTCTTGCACCACGAAACGCTGGATGTTGGGTTTTCCGGTATTTATACTCCCGGAGTCTTCATCTGGCGATCCACCAATCGAATAGGGTTCTGCGAGGGATCGAGCAGAAAATGGATCCGTGTTCTGGTACTGGAGAAGAAAACTCCTCGCGTAAGCGGTCCGATCCTTTAGAAGTGTTTCGTAGGAAGGGAGGAGTATGCCTTCAAAGTCTGAAGGGAGAGAAGAGGTGGCGTAGACAGTTCCCCGGATCCCTTTAAGGTTCGCTTCCCGTCCCTGTTCCCGTAACCGTCGTGCGATCTCTAGAATGGCTCGTTCCCCCATCCCATACACCAAAAGGTCGGCTTTTGAATCCAGGAGGATAGACCGGCGGAGCCGATCTTCCCAGTAATCGTAGTGGGCAAACCGGCGGAGACTCGCTTCTATTCCCCCTAATATAATAGGGACACCCTTATAGGCTTCCCGTGCTCGTACGGCATACACGATAGAAGCCCGGTCCGGTCGTCGCCCCCCCACCCCTCCGGGTGAATAGGCATCCCTCCTTCGGGGTTTTTTTGATACCGTGTAGTTGGAGACCATGGAGTCGAGGTTTCCGCCCGTGATAAGTATCCCCAGCCGGGGTTTACCGAATCTTTTAAAATCCTCCACGCTCCGATAATCGGGTTGGGCTAGGATCCCTACTCGAAATCCTTCTGCTTCCAGGATTCTACTGATGATGGCAATCCCGAAGGAGGGATGATCCACGTAGGCATCCCCCGTGACGCAGAGGAAGTCGAGCTGATCCCAGCCTCGTTCTTCCATCTCCGATCGGGTCATGGGGAGGGGTTTCAGGGAAGAGGGAGGGAACTTCAAGGGGCTTAGTCCTTTTTAGCTACAGGTTAGCAAGGTAGTCCTTTATACCATCCACGAGGGCAAGCACAGCCTTTCGATCCACATCCAGATGGGTAACCAACCGGAGTGGATTTCGGACGGTAATGAGGATCCCTCTATCCTTGAGAAAGGTAGAAAGTCCTTCGGGTGTTCCTTTCCGTAAGTAGGAGAACACCATGTTGGTGATTCCCGAATAGGGGAGGACATCCATCTCGGGCATGTGTTTAAGCTTTTCCGTAAGTAGAGCGGCGTTGGCGTGGTCTTCTTCCAACCGCTCGATATTGTGATCCAAGGCGTACAAGCCGGCTGCCGCTAGAATCCCAACCTGCCGCATCCCTCCCCCCAACACTTTTCGCCATCGCCTTGCTTCTTCGATGAACTCCCGTTTTCCGCAGAGAAGGCTCCCCACAGGGGCTCCCAATCCCTTGGAAAGGCAGAAGGATACCGTGTCAAAGTATTGGGCGATCTGGAGGGCGGGGATTTTTAGCTTTACAGCCGCATTGAAGATCCGGGCGCCGTCCAGATGGGTAGACAAGTGATAAATTTTCGCGAACTCCGAAGCCTCTGCAAGGTACTTCAGCGGCAATACCCTGCCCCAATTGGTGTTTTCCAAGCAGAGCAACTTGGTTCGGGCAAAGTGAATATCGTGGGGTTTGATCTTGGCCTTCACCTTGGCGAGATCTAGGGTTCCGTCTGGTTCGAACTCGATCGGTTGGGGCACGATGGAACCAAAGATCGCCGCTCCTCCCCCCTCGTACTTGTAGCTGTGCCCGTCTTGCCCCACGATGTACTCGTCCCCTCGGCCACAGTGGGTGAGGATCGCTAAGAGATTCGTCTGGGTCCCGCTCGGGGCAAATAAGGCGGCTTCCTTTCCCATCAACTCGGCGGCTCGTTCCTCCAGCTTGTTCACGGTTGGATCGTCCCGGTACACATCGTCGCCTACCTCGGCTTCGGCCATGGCCTTTCGCATGGGAGCACTCGGTTTTGTGACTGTATCACTTCGAAAATCGTATATCATGGGATGCCTCCTAATAAAAATTGGTGAAATTCTCGTACGGTCTGAAAATAGTAAGTGCAGTTTAACTGCATGTAGGAACGGATTTCTTCGATATTGTGGGCCCAGCCCGCGGCGGCCGTGTCGAGCCCGAGGGCCTTCGCCATCTCGATTCCAGGTTTCAAATCGTCCAAAAGAAGCACCTCCGAAGGATCGAGGGAAAACTCTTCGAGGATTTGTAATCCTGGGTAAGGGCTGGGTTTCCGTTTCGTGGGATCTTGGGTCCATCCAAAGATTCTATCGGGAAGAAAGGGGGGAATGCCTGCTTGCGCTGAAGCATGACGATAGTCCCGCTCGATGAGGGGCACTTCGCTATGGGATACCACGGTGATGATCCCTCCTCGCCGGCGGAACTCCTGAAGAAGCTCGAACATTCCAGGGTAGAACTCAGGTACTTTTTGGGTGGTAAACTCCCGCCAAATATGAAACTCCGTTTCCAGCTCTTCCTCGGTCATGCGTAGCTCTGATCGTAGGAAGGTCATCAGTCCGGGATGGAAATTCTTCTGGTACCATTCCTCCAGAGACACAGGGGCTACGTGAGGTCGAATACGCCGTAACGTTTCCACATGGGCTGGGTAATGAATGGTAGGGGTACTCTGCACCACCGTGTCATCATGATCAAGGATCAGGCAACGGTACTTCAGCATGGGAACCTTATTATATTGAACTATTCCACCATTGAACAGAGTCGAGCCTTCTAGTAGGATTCGGAACATGAAACCCTCACCTCCCTATGTGCCTACTTTACCTCTGGATCCAGATAAGATACTGGAACGGTTCGTCCGGTACGCTTCGATAGGTACTCCTTCGGATCGGCATCGGGCTGCAACTCAGACTCCTTCCACGGAGAGCCAGTGGAAATTGATTCGGTTGTTGGAGCAGGAACTCATCGATATGGGGGTTCCTGTCGTGGAAGTGACGGAGCATGGCTTTCTCATTGCTCGCTTCCCTCCAAACTCGGGTTCACCAGCAACAAGAAAAGATTCAATGGTTCCCCTGAAGCAGGAACAAAAAGATCTGGCCATGCCCGTGGTAGCGTTCATTGCGCACGTGGATACTGCTTCCGATGTGCCCGGGGATCCTGTGCGACCCCTAATCCATAGGAACTACGATGGGGGAAGGATCGTGCTACCTTCAGGAATCGAACTAGACCCAGCGAATCAGGAAAGGCTTCCCCACTATACGGGAGACACGATTATCACCTCGGATGGCACCACCCTCCTCGGTGCGGATGACAAAGCGGGAGTTGCAGCTCTCGTGACCGCTCTCGAATACCTAATCCAGCATCCTGAGGTTAAACATGGGGGACTGGAGTTCATCTTTACCCCGGACGAGGAGACAGGAAAAGGGATGGAACGGTTCCCCTTGGACCGCGTGCGGGCAACGGTAGCCTACACCCTCGATGGGGATGGGGAAGGCACAGTGGAGTACGAGTGCTTTAACGCGTACCGGGTTATGGTCAATTGTAAAGGAGTAGGGGCGCATCTAGGGTACGCGAGGGGGAAACTGGTGAACGCGGTAAGCATGGCGGCAAGTTTCGTGTCTTTCCTCCCCCGTTCGGAAAGTCCCGAGGCTACCGATGGTCGATTCGGGTACTACTGCCCCCTGGAGATCGAAGGGAACGTTTCCGAAGCGAAGGTGGAAATCTTCCTAAGAGACTACGAGATGGAAGAGATCAATCGACGTCTCCAAACCCTCGAATCCGTTGCTCGGGCCGTCGAAGGAATCTTTCCGGGTGGTAAGGTGACCTTGACTTCAGAGAAACAGTACCTCAACATGCGGGATGCTTTTACCCAAGATCCCCGAATCGTGCAGTACCTCGACGAAGCCATTCGTGCCACTGGGATAGAACCAGTCCATACCAGTATTCGGGGAGGTACAGATGGCGCCCGGCTTACCGAACTAGGGATTCCCACCCCAAACGTTTTCGCGGGAGGATCGAACTTCCATTCCCTCACCGAATGGGTTCCCCTTTCGGCCATGGTACGAGCTACCGAGGTGGTCATCAACTTGATACAATTGTGGGCGAGAGGATAGGGGGAAATACCACATCCGTCCAGTCTTGCGTGAGTTCCTTAGAAAATCCAAGCAACTCAACCGCCTAGATAATGGCGCGGGATCCTTCTATTGATTCCACAGGTGATTTCGTACGTGATGGTTCCCGCCAGATCGGCAATTTCTTCGGCGCTAGGTCCTATAGGGTTGGGCCCAAATAGGATCGCTTCGTCGTACCGTTCCACTTCGGGATCTTTCCCCACGTCTACCATGATCTGGTCCATCGTGACTCGACCCACAATAGGATAACACTTGTTTCGGATCAGCACCCTTCCTTTGTTGGAAAGGCTCCGGGGGTATCCATCCGCGTATCCCGCTCCAATGGTGGCAATCGTGGTAGTTTCGGGGGTCCTGTACGTACAACCGTAGGAAATGGGGGTTCCGGGAGGCACTTTTTTCAAGAATAGTACGGAGGCTTTCAGTTCCATCACGGGTTTAATGGGAAGTTGTCGAGGCACTTCTTTGGAGGGGAAATACCCGTAGAGGAGGATACCGGGCCTAACCATGGAAAAATTCGCCTCCGGGTACTGGAGAATCCCGCCGGAGTTAGAGGCATGGAGGAGTTCGGCCCGGATCCCCTCTTTCTCCAATTGTCGGACGGCATTAAGGAATCGCTGGATCTGGTTCCTGGTAAAACTCCGATCGGTTTCATCGGAAACGGGGAAATGGGTAGCCAGTCCCTCGAGGATCAGATAGGGGGATGAAACAATCTGTTTTGCCAAGGGAAGAGCCTCTTCTGGCTTGCAACCGATCCTTCCCATCCCGGTATCGATTTTTAGGTGAAGGCGTGCGACCTTTTTTAGGCGACTGGCGGCCCGAGCAAACCCTTCGATTCCCTCTGCATCGGCTACTATAGAGGAAATCTCTAAGTCCACCACTTTTGGGATGTCCTCTGGAAGGCAGAGACCGTACATGAGAAGAGGTAGCTGAATCCCCGCATTACGGAGTTCCGCTCCTTCCTCAGGGCAAGCGATCCCTAGAAAATCGACTCCTCCCCGTTCCGCTGCCTGCGCCAAAGCCACGGCTCCATGCCCATACGCATCAGCCTTTACCGAAGCGCAGATTTTCACGTTACTTCCCACTAAGTTCCGAATCTGCTGTATGTTATGAAGAAAGTGGTCTAGATGGATGATCACGGCTGTATTGCGCATAGAAGATTTTTACTATAGAAAAAGGGCAAGTAACAAGGCCAAAAACGTAGTATACTATAATTAGGGATGAAGAGAGGGGTTGGCGCATTACTATATATTTTACTCCTTTTCGGTTCGGGTAGTTGTTCCAAAGAGTCTTTCTTTGGGGACACCACCCCTCAAGAACCAGATGCTAAGGTTTTGACCATAGTCGATGGAACCATTCTGGGTACTTCTTCCGAAATACCTTTATCCCTTACCGTGACTACGGATCTGAAAAAAAAGGAAATCGTAGAACCCTATGCCCTGAGCGCTTCCATTCAAACCTTGGATGGAACCGAAGTAGCTACGGTAACCATCGATAAGGTAGAACCTACCACCGGCCCCCTCCCTTCCCTCGTCCCACCCAATTTACCTACAGGAACCTACACGTTAATCGTGACTTTGAAGAAGGGTCAAACCCAAGCATTTCAGAATCGAGTCACTTTCTTTGTGGAGGAAGGTTCGTACGAACTGGAGAGGATTTCCCTCTTTCCTCCTTCGGTGCTCCCCTTCTCCACGGCTATTGTGCGGGTAGCTCTTCGGATTCCCCCGCAAGCGGATCCTTTGATTCGTTGGACTATCCAGGGAAAAGTGGTGCAGGAGAAACTCTATTCCCAGGGAGGCTCGGAACTGCAGTGGTCCTCCCCAGGCAAAGAAGGGGTCTACCCGGTACGGGTGGAATTATTCCCTCGCCCTCCCAAGGAAGGAACAACCTATTCGTTTTCATCCCCCCTATATTTAACATCCCAATTGGTGGTGAGTTCGATGGTGGGGCTGCAAGATACCGATCTGCAACCAGAAGCAGCGCATTGGAGTCTATTCCATTTCATGGGAAACCTGAAGGATTCCGGATACCGGAAGAACAAGGTCGAGTATGGAAAGGGGCACGTAAAAGAGACTGGTTCCCCCCAGGTGATGCTGAAAGGCACGGTGTTCGGGTACTATTTAGATGGAAAGAGCGGATTTTTCATGGAGCAGCCCTTGCTTCCCTTTGGGTTGGAATCGCCGTTTGAGGGGTTTACAATACGGTTCCGCCTGAGACCTGAAGAACCCGTGGGGGGCAGGACTTGGTTTGAAACGAAGGCGAAAGATGGAACCTGCCGATTAATCATCCGAACGAACAGCGAGAAAAAGATGGAAGCCCTCCTTGAGGTTGGCAGTTCGAGCGTGCTTCTTCAATCCAAAGGCTTGGTTCAGGAATCAAGAGCGCAGTTAGTGGAGCTTTCTTTCATCCTGACAGGAAATATCGTTCAGGCAAAATGGAGCCTCGATGGTTCAACGGAAGAACCGGTTGGAAAGCTCGAACTGCCAGAGGGAAAGCTCGTTTCCTCGGCGCAGGAAGGGGTCTCCTGGATCGGCCGGGCGGAAGAAGGGAATGGATTTGTGGGAGTGCTGGATGAGTTTGGAATCCGGATTGAAAAACCCTCTGCTAGCTCAAAGGAATCAGAGGCAAAGATCCCCATACAGACGGAAGGAGGGGTAGGGCAGGTTGATTCGACCTATATTCTTTCGCCCGAAAGCTCCCTCCAATGGGGCCCCATCGAATTAGCTTCAATTCCGAAAGAGATTATCCTCTTCATCGAACCGTTGGGTACCGCAAGGATGGAAATCCGGCTTACAGGAAGAGGACGGGATACCCCTTGGGTGATCATCCACGGGAAGGATGGGAAATGGGAAATAGCTTCAGGGGGAAAGGTGTTTACCCTTTCTCCTCCTACGGGTGACACAATCAAATTTTTCATCCGAAAACAGAAACAAACGATAACGGTTACCTGGAATGAAGTGTCTGTATCTGTTTCCAGTGATAGCGTGGAGCCAGAGGCCTTTTCTATACAGATCTACCATGCAGCAGAGGCTGTACATCCTTTGAAGATCAAGGGTATAAAAATCCTGGAACAAAACTAATACTTACGAACAGGAGGGACTCTTTTCATGAACAGCAAGTACCGGTGGCTATGTATTGTACTCGTTCTTCTAGGGATGGCTATCCCGGTGATGGCCCAAAAGGTCTCGGAAAAGAAAGAGATAGCCGTCTTCAACCTCAGTTATTACGATTGGAACATTCCCAATGCGGCTTTAGGCGCGATCGATGAACAAATACGGGCTGTGTTCATCAATATGGGTAGGTTCAATGTGGTAGGTCTCACCCAGCGGCTAGGGGTGAAGGATGTTAATGCGTTTATCGAAAAGGTCAAGGATTTCAAGAGCAGGAATGTGCAGATTCCAGAAAAGGTGTTGATGGGACAGGAAGCCTTTACCGAAGCGGATTGGAACCGGTTGGTGGGAGCCTTTCTCGTGGTAATCCCATCGGTCAGCTATTTTAATCTCGAACGGTTACGGGATGGCTCGTACAAGGCAAGTATTCAAACCTCTTTTACCATCCTGAATGTGGAGAAATTGCAAACCACAGCCCAATTTTATGTGGAAACTTCAGGCCAGGACAAGACCCAGAATGGCGCCATCAAAGCGGCGATCGATGGGATTCCTTTGATGCTACAGTTTCAGTTGAGAAAAGTGGAAGAGTTCCAGATAAAGAGCGGAATTGTCCAGATCATGGGAAGCGATGTGATTTTTGAGCTTGGGAAGAATATGGGCATTATGGTGGGGGACGAGTTCAGTATCGTAGGCTACCGGCAGGTAGCAGGATTCCAAGCGGTAGACGAAGTGGGCCTTATCATCGTTAAAGAAGTTCAGGACCAGTTTTCCGTGGGAAAGGTGATCTATTCCAACCGAAGGCCTCAGGTGGGCGATCAGATCCAGGAAATCCCCCGGATCGGAATCGAAGCAATGCTCTTTGGGGGAGCCTTCTTGGTAGACAACTACGATATGTCTTTTATCCCGCAGTTTGGGTTGAAGGCTGTAGCTTCACGAGGGTTCTTCAGTACGCGCCCAGTGGTTGGTGTGGAAATTCCCCTCAGTATCGCTACCGCCGCATTGTCCCTCTTTGATATCATCCCGATGAATGCCTACATCGGAGCGGAAATAACCAACCTTTATCTAGGACGGGTGCAGATAGCGCCAACGCTGGTAGTCGGGGTTGGAGGAGCCTATCTTGGAGACAACGCCCGAGCCTTCTTCAACACGGATCAACAGTACTTTATGACCCACGTGGGAGGGAAGGCTTTCCTCAGCCTAAGCGCTCTGGTTTCGAGGGATACGAAGATTACGGTGGATGCAGGGTATGCCCTCTGGTTGGGGTTGGCAGAAGCGTTGATCGATGTGGATGACAAGAGCTATTTCGCCACCAAGGTGGGCCCCTTCGTGAATGTTGGTGTCACGTTCAAATAGTGCTATATTAAAGGAGGAGGTCATGAAGGTGAAAAACGCTCTATCGATCCTTGCTGTGCTTGTGTCGGTTCTCTTACTGGGGTGCGCTTCTGCTCCCAAAGGAAAACCTTCCGAACCGGCAAAGCCCGCAGCTCCGGGTGGCTCTGCTCCCCAAGCTGCCCCCGATGTGTACATGGGTAGGGGGGAAAGCGATTCCCTTTTACGAGCCATGAACGCGGCAAAGATGGACGCGGTTCGAAAAGCGGTGATCGACATGATCGGAGCTGCCCAGGAACAAGCGAACGCAAAGAAATTGGAGGAGGTTCTCTATTCCACTTCCAATCCGAATGCCTACGTGAAGAACGAAGCAATGGAAACCATCAGGAAGGATAACGTAGGGGGAAAGTTCCTATACGAAATCCGGATTCCGGTGAACCGAGCTGCCGTAGAAAGCACCCTAAGGGCCCACGGTATATTGAAAGATGCCACTGCCCAGGATACATCCAAAGCAGCTGCCCAGGATCTGGTAAAGAAGGAAGCGGTTGCATCTCCTGCCGCGAAAGAGTTGGAAGAACCGCCCAAGTATCAAGAACCTACCCCTGAGGAAAAGAACTTCCTTCGGAAGTATCTGGATTCCCTTACCTACATGGTGTATTTCAACGAGGATAGTAAGGAAGATCCTTTCTTGATGAAAGCGGCCGTTGGAATGGCGAACAGCATCCTCATCTCCAACGGTAAGAATGCGGTGGACTATGCGGAAGTGGAAAAACTGAAGAAGGACCAAAAGATCCTCTACGAGGAGGAAGCGGGAAAAGAGATGAGCATGATCCAATGGATCGCTCAGAAACTAAACGCGGACGTGTACATCGAGATCGATGCGGTTACAGAGGGTGAAACGCAGGGTGCGAATCACTATGGTTCCGCAAAGATCACCTTAAAGATGTTCGAATCTTCCACAGGCGCCCTCCTCGGTTCCGTACCGTATTCGAGTCCCCGAACCTTTAGCAGGGTCAGCCAGTTTGATGCAAAATCCAATGCCCTTCAATCTACTCTGTTCAAAGCAATGCCTATCGCGGTGGAACAATCCAAGAGCATGCTGGCAAAAGCCTTCGAGCGGGGGATCCGGTATGAGTTGGTCCTTCAGAATACCTCGGATTCGCGTCTCATGACTAGGTTCCGCAGCAGGCTCCGATCCAAAGTGGCAGACCTTCAGGTAATCAATCAATCGGCCGAGTCCACAAAGTTTGCCGTGTTCTACTTTGGACGTATTGATTCATTGGAGGAACTGATCTATTCGATTGCCGATTCTATCCCGGGGTTGGAGGGGATGGAGCAGGTATTGATCCGAGGCAAGACCCTCGTATTCAATACGAAGTTAAAATAGGAGATACCGGACGGAGTTCCGTCTGAATATCAAAATTCAATCTATTACAGGAGGATGAACGTGAAGAAGTATCTACTTTTCTTTCTGGCTGTTACCCTGGTATTCGCCCTTGTCACGGGGTGTGCCAGTAAACCAGCTCCCAAACCCGCTCAGCCACAGGCTTCGAAACCTCCGGCACCCGCCCAACCTCTGGTAAAGAGGCCCGACATTCTGGATCACAAGAACTACAAATGGGGGAAGGAACCACCGGAATGGGTAACAATGAACGTGGACGAGTTGCAGAAGTTGGATAAGTACAAAGACGTGTACGTATTCAAGTTCGAATCTCCCCGGGCGAAAGATCTGCAAGGAGCAGAGCTCTGGACCAAGAACTTTACGGCAGCCGCTGAAATCGCCCAGCAGATCCGAAACAGGGTACAGGTAAAATTCGCGGGTGCCGCTGCGGGAGACATGAACAAATTGGAAGGGTACATGGAACAGGTAGTCAAGAGTTTCAGCGATACCACCGTTGTCGGTTACAAACAG
>CAKZQO010000152.1 GCA_937140905.1 uncultured Spirochaeta sp. | reverse complement strand
CACCCACCACTAGGGCTAATACCAGAAGTACTGCTACCTTTTTCATAATACACTCTCCTAAAACCAATCGATATTGTTTCTGCGATCCACGATCGCGGGATAGCTTTGCCTATCCAGAAGTAAATAGAGCAAGTACTATGCCAACTATTCATTATTTATATGGATACGAAATCACACGAACAGTCATTCGCGAGCACATCTTTATATTTTATCAATCTAATTCTTTATATAATAATAAATTGAACTCACGCGCTAAGACAACTGGTTCACTCAATCTAGCTATATAGGATCTTCCTAACTTTATGGTCTTTTATCTATCCCTCTTCCGCATTAAGACCTCACCATGAAGGGAAATTCCTTCCTAAAGTGAGAAAATGTTTCTCACAAGAAAAATCTTGACTAAACTCTCAATCTCCTCGACAATCAGGAAAGAGTGAAGCTGGTCGTGTTCGTTCTCAATAAAGAAGAACTACTGGATGAAGTGCTCGCTGCGTACGTGGAAGCGGGAATTGGGGGCGCTACCATCCTGGACTCCGAAGGAATGGGACGGTTTCTTACCTACGAGGTACCTCTGTTTTCCGATTTCAAACAGTTCATGAAAGGGAATAAGCCTTACAATAAAACCATCTTTTCTGTAGTGCGAAACGAAGCACTTATCCCGCGGCTAGAAAAACTCCTGGATAAAGTGTGTGGTGGGTTGGATGAACCCGGCACAGGGATCTTCTTTACCGTACCCATAGATTACGCCCGTGGGTTGGTGGGGGCGGAGGGGGAATAGGATGGTACGAATCACAGATTTCTTACAACCTTCCTGTATCAAGCTGGAAATGGAATCCAACAAGAAGAAAGATGCCTTGCTCGAGCTCTTGAACCTTCTTCAGGACCAACGAATCATCGACGAAGCTCAAAAGGACCATATTTTGAAAGATCTCCTAGAACGAGAGAAAGTGTCTTCCACAGGGATTGGGTCAGGAGTAGCGATTCCCCATAAAATTGTTCCAGGATTACAAAATACCGTTATTGCGTTTGGGCGAAAACAGAAAGGTATCCCGTTCGATGCGATTGACGGACAACCGGTGACCCTTCTATTCCTCATCCTGGGAAAAGAAGGAAGCGAAGCGTTCCATCTCCGACTATTGAGTAAGTTAGCTCGCCTGTTACAACAAGGGCCCTTTCGGGAGGCTTTAAGCCACTCAGAATCCCCCGATCAAATTTTATCCCTTCTTCGACACTGGGAGGAGGAATGAGGGTTCGCTCCAAATGGAAGTTGGTTCGAATCCTATTTACCACGGTCTGGCTTTACGGGGGATGGCTGCTGTATACAGGAAGCTTTGAAACGGTTTCTCTATGTCTGGGTGCCCTAGCTTCCCTATTAGTGGCCACGGCTACCTATAATTTGTTCATTGCAGAGCACGAAGCCGCTAGAAAAGGGCTTCTCGTGCGAATCCACTATGGAATCCTGTACCTACTCTACCTCCTCGCTCAGATGTACCTTTCCAGTTTTGCCGTACTGATCAATATCCTGCGAGGGAATATCAATCCTCGGGTAGTCCATTTCCGAACCCGTCTTCACTCGGACCTTGCCCGGGTTCTTCTGGCTACCTCTATTACCCTTACACCCGGAACCATTGCCCTCGAACTACAGGAAGACCATCTAATTGTCCACTGGTTAGACGCGAAAACCCGCCACTCTAAATACGCGGGTATCCTCATTAAGGGGAAAATGGAAACTTTACTGAGTCGAGTTCTCCTATGACGACTACATTAGCTTTCGACACGATTGGTTACCTGTTCATTGCCTCGTCTGTGGTTGCCCTGTATCGTGTTCTTTGGGGGCCTACTGTCCCGGATCGTTTACTAGGACTGAATGTGGCCTCCGCTCAAATCCTAGCCATCCTTGTCCTTTATGCTGCGAAAGAGAAGCTCCATGTGTACCTGGATGTAGCTCTGGTGTACGACATCTTTGGTTTCGTAGGGATTCTCGCTTTGACGAAATTTCTAGAAAAACGGCAACGGAGAGGAGGTAGCGTATGATTGAAGGGATCGTGTACCTTTTCCTGCTCCTTGCTGCGATTTTTAACCTGATGGGGTTGGTAGGGATCCTCCTGTTCCCGGACCCGTATACACGGTTGCAAGCATCTTCAACCTGCAGCACTACCGCGGTAATTTCCGTATTCATCGCTGTGATGCTAGAGGCGGGGTTTTCCGCCATCACAGGAAAGGTGCTGGTGATCACTCTTTTTTTCTTTATATCTAGTCCCGTAGGGGCCCACATCATTGCCCGGTACGCTTGGAATATGGGGATCGTTCCCTGGCGCAAACTCCGGAAATCGAGCCTTGAGGATCTCCCCCATGATTGAGATTCTCCTTTTAGTGCATCTCATCCTCGCAATATTAGTTCTTTCCATACGGAGTCTGTTCACCGCGGTAATCCTCATGGCCATTTTCAGCCTTTTTAGCGCGGTGTTGTTCTTCGTCCTTCACGCTCCAGATGTGGCACTTACCGAAGCCGCAGTAGGAGCCGGAGTCTCTACCTTCCTCTATATCTGGATCGTAAAACATACCCAGAAGGAGGGGGAATGATCCGGGTGTTTCATATTATGGTGCTCATTCTCTTTTCCCTCGTGCTCATGGCTTCCCTCCTTGTACACCGTGAGCCGATGGAACAGTCGAAAGCGTACTTCCTCGAATGGGGTACTCGAGAAACGGGAGCCGTGAACCTGGTAACCGCCCTCTACTTGGCGTATCGGGCCTACGACACACTGGGAGAAACGATCGTTCTCATAGGAGCGGTGACGGGTGTCTTGGTCTTAGTGGAGAGGCACAAATGAAGAAGACGAATATCTTGGATGTGGTATCCCGGAAGCTTTCTCCCTTCATCCTCCTCTTCGGAGTGTACCTGGTGACTTTTGGACACATCTCGCCGGGAGGAGGATTTCAGGGTGGAGTCGCTCTTGCCTCGAGTCTCCTCTTAATTTTACTAGCCCAAGGGCCTAGGGTACTCGCTTCGAGTTTCCCCATAGGGAGAATTTCGGTTATAGAGGTTCTAGGGTATGGGTTGTTTTTACTGGCAGGGCTGGGAGGATTCCTTCTGGGACTCGGGTTTCTATCCCCCCTTCTTCCCCCTCCGGGTACGATCTTCATCCTGAATATCGTGATTGGGGCAAAGGTAGGTGCGGGGATCACCCTGATCTGCTGGCACTTATTCCAGGAAGGGGAAGAACAGGAATGATATCCCTCCTCCTCATTTCGCTCCTATTTCTAGTAAGCCTGGGAGGCATAATTCTATCGAAGAATCTCATTCGTAAAGTAATGGCCTTGAACATGCTGAACTCGGCGGTGATCATCCTGTTCATTTTTTTCGGTTCCCTCAAGGGAACTCACGCGCCTATTCTGGTTGCCGACGAGACAGACATCGTGGATCCCATCCCGCAAGCCCTCATGCTCACGGCAATCGTGGTGGGAATCTGTATCACCGCACTGGCATTGGCCTTCATCTATAAGCTACACGACCGGTATGGAACAACCGAGTTATCGGATATAGAAAGACAGGTGCACCGGGATGACCAGTGATGCCATTCTCCTTTTTACCGTAATTCCCCTATTCGGCTCTTTCATTGCTCTGATCGAAAAGGCCATTCCTTCTGTCAAGGTGGCCAAACCTATTGCTCTTGGATCCTTTTTCCTTGGATCCCTTCTCCTCGGTCTATTAGGGAAAGGTATCTACGAAGGCGCTATCTATACTACGGTAGTAGGGGGGTGGCCACTGGGAATTGGGATCGGCCAGCAGCTGGATGGACTGGCCTGGGTTGCCCTTGCGTTGACCTACCTGATCTATCTTCCCATTCTCCTGTTCTCCTTTTCCGAAGGAGGATACGACAGCCGGTTCTACTTCCTTTTACTTTTGCTCCAGGGAGGCATGGCAGGAATCGTTCTAGCCTATGACGTGTTCAACCTGTTCGTGTTCTTGGAAATCACGGGGATAGCCGCCTACACCCTAATCGCATACCAGCAGAAAGAACGGGCTTTGTTTGCCGGGTTCAAATACCTAATGCTTAGCTCGCTAGGAATCACCCTGTTTCTTTTGGGAGTCTTCCTGTTCTACCGGGAGACGGGGACTCTTCAGTATAACACCCTTCGGGATTGGGGCCAGACAGGTTCCACGTTAGGAGGAATGTGGATCCCGTCCCTCCCTCTAGGCACTTCTTTCGCCTTAGCTACCATCTTAGCAGGAATCGGCGTACGCACTGCCTTTCTCCCTTATACCTGGTTACCAGACGCCCATGGATTCGCTCCTCATCCAATTTCCGCTTCCTTGTCAGGAGTAGTGATCAAGGTATCGTTTATCGTGGTTTGGAAATTGATTGTCCTATTACAACTGGAGGGGGCAAGGGAGTTCCTTCTATGGATGGGGTCGGCCATTGCCCTGATTGGCGTGCTACGAGCGCTGACTCAAACAGATGTGAAAGTTCTCTTAGCCTGGCACTCTGTATCCCAGATGGGATACATCTTTGCCGGGTTTGGGGCTGGGAATGAGGTTGCCGTGACGGGTTCCCTGTACCACATGGTGAGTCACGCCTTTTTCAAAGCCCTCCTGTTCCTTTCGGTGGGAACCGTAATCCTGTTTACCGGCGAACGATCTATAAAAAAAGTATCAGGAATGGGACGCATTTTTCCGTTTCTCTCGGTCCTATTTACCATTGGAGCCCTCAGCATCATGGGAGTTCCTCCCTTCGTGGGATACGTGAGTAAGAGCCTTATCTTCGAGGGGCTTCAGGATCATCCTGTTTCATACTGGATGCTCTTCGCCGCTTCGGTAGGAACAGTGGCTTCTTTTACTAAGCTGTCTCTTCTGTTCCGAAAATCTCCAATGGCAACCGAACAAACGAATGCGAACCCCCACTCCCTCTCCCTCCATGTATGGCCGTTTCGAAACGGGTACTTGGGGATGAGTCTACTAGCTATGTTCTGTATCGCGGGAGGGATACTGGGAACTTATGGGATCCAATTCTTTTCCACTATTCTGCTTGGAGAGGGAATAGTTGGATCCTTTGGCACCTTGGCAAAGCCATCCGGTTTTCTCTGGATGCGGTGGGAAGAATATGTGAAAACCTCCATTACCCTTGCGTTAGGCTATGGAGTGTACCGTTTTATCGTGAGTAAAAGAGGGAAAGCACTGCAGGAGTGGGCCAACCGGATGCGAATCTCCTTCGATAACCAGTTGGTACTGCTTCTAAGCGGACTATTAATATTGGTATTGTTTATAGCCAAACACTGAAATATGATAGCGCGAGGGCATCATTTATTCCGCACCGTACTCCATCTTTTTTTCAAACTCAACACTATAGAAACAGAAGGAGTAAAATAAAGGAAGATTCCACTTAATACCACAGTTCCTCCTAAAATACTAAAAAGCAAGCGAAAACTTGATAGAGTTCTTCCTATTCCATCCAGCCACGCACCAGACAGGAAAGGCCCCAGAGCCCCTAATCCCATAATGGCAGTGATGAAAACCCCAAACATCATTCCCCGGTTTTCAGGTGTGGTATGATCCGCGATCATCGCTTCTATTAATGGCACCGAGGCAGACTGAGCAGCTCCCATTAAAAAGTAGGAAACAAGGTATCCTTTAGGAGGCAGAAAGGGAAGGATAGCGAGGGAAGCTCCGAACAAACAGAAGGTAAGAAGGGCAAAGCCCCTTCGGCCCCACCGATCCGACCAAGTACCCACAAAGGGTTGGGTCACGATTCCGGGAAGGTACATGATGAACAGGTACCAAGAAGCGAGACTCGCGTTTTGGGTGGACACCTCCAGAAAGAATGCCGACACGTCCAGGATGCTCCACATGGCAATTTCCCGGCTTGCCGTGAGAAGGATCATCCAAGTGAGGAATCCAAGGAGGGGCCAAGTAAGCCCTCCAGGAAGACCGCTACGGTTGTAGGATCCAGAGTTCTCTTTCCTCCCAGGGGTTGTGTCATGTACCCTCTGTACGCCTTCATCCTTCCCATCGTCCCGGATCACAAGATAGGCCACAATACCAGCCAAAGTCCCGCTCAAACCAAATAGAAGGGCAATGCTCTGCCAACCTAAACCCATTCGGGACAGAGCTCCCGTGATCAACGGTCCAAAGGCGAACCCTATTCCCGATCCGACCCCCGTGATTCCCAAAGCCCATCCTTTCCGTTCAGAAAATTTCCGGGTGATGAACACATTGGCCACCGGGTGGTATACCCCGCCGCCTATGGCGGCTAGGATCCAGAGCACATACATGAAAGGGATCCCCTTCGAGGGAACGAAATAGAATAGGATCACGGCCCCTGCGTTCACCAACATACCGAAAGAAAGGGTTTCTCGTACCGGCAGACGATACGTCAACCCACCGAAGAGGAGATTGCTGGCAGCGTACACGATAAGGTAGACCGTCTTGAAGGAGGTGATGGTAGCTACGGAATTGGTGTGGAAGTAGGTTGCAATCTCTACATTCAAAGGGCTAAGGAACAGGCTCAACGTATGGATCATTCCATGGAGAGCCGAAGCGCAGTACAGGCTAGCTAGGGCGTGATTCCTGTTTCTCATGTCGGTCCTTCGCTGATCTTGAACTTTCGTACCAGTTCATCTACCCTTTCAATCGCTTCACGGCTGGACATGCTCGTGTCTCGCACATGGGCTACCGCGGCATCGATCTCGCTAGCTCCCCCCGCAATCTCCTCGGCGCTCTGATGGAGTTGGCGGGTAATATCCGAAAGCCGATGCATCTCATCCAGGATTGTTCTGCTCCCTTGAAGAATTTCCGCAGAACCCTGTTTGATCTCTGTGGTGATCTCGTTTATCTGTTTGATTGCTTGGAGTACCTGAGTACTTCCCGAGCTCTGTTCCTCCATGGCAAACCGAATTTCAGTTTCTTGATCCCGAACCTTCTGTACACCTCCCAAAATTTCCTCGTACTTCGTTTCGGCTTCTCCTGCGTATACAACCGCGTCCTCGATCAATTTGCGTACCTGGGAAAGGACTCGGGAGATCGATTTCGTCTGTTCCCCCGCGTTTTCTGCCAGCTTACGAATTTCCTGGGCAACGACGGAGAAACCCGCACCCGCCGCACCCGCATGAGCCGCTTCAATCGCAGCATTCATGGAGAGGAGGTTCGTTTGTTGGGCGATGTTCATGATTACCCGGTTCGCCTCGATCATGCCTTCCGAAGCGGTCGCGATATCCCGCACGAACTTCACCGTACCAATCAGCCGTTCTTTCCCGATCGCCGAAGCGGAAAGAAGCTGCTCGATTCCTTCCTTGTTCCGCTCGATGGTGCTATGAACAGAACGGATATTGGCTACCATCTGTTCGATCGCCGAGGAAGCTTCGGTTATGTTCGTCGCTTGGCTTTCGATCAGACGATTGAAGGATTCGACGTTACGGTTGATTTGCTCAACGTTGGCTAATGTTTCCGTCACTCCCGAAGACTGGTTAACCACTTGATTCTTGACCGAAGCGATGTTCGCGGAAATTTGTGTCACCGCCGCACTAGTTTCCGTCATGTTCGAAGATAGATCTTCTCCTATCTCCTTCAATTTTTGAACGGAGACCCGGATCGTCCTAACCATCCCTTCCAGATGTTCCAAGAAGGTGTTCAGTTCATGATTCATTTCTCCAATCTCGTCGTGGGTTTGAATGGAGAGTCTGATCGTTAGATCCCCTTCCCCCTTAGCGAGATCCTTCACCAAGGAAGCTGTCCTTCGTATGGGGGAAGCTACACTTTTACTCACCAAGACGATTACACTGGTAATGACAAGGGTTAGAGCAATAAAGATGAACAGAACAATCCGCAACAAATAGAAAACACGACTCAAGAACTGAGATTCCTCCACTGAAACTCCCAAGACCCAACCGGGGGAAGACCCTATGGGAGCGTAAAACAATAGTTCCGCCACTCGATCAGGACGCACGATACGGGAGCTACCCGGTTTCCCGGAAAGCATCTGCTTCCCCGCATCCTCTAACCCTATATACCCGACTTTCCCAGACTCTTTAATATTGAGCTTCATGAGGATATCCTGGTTGGGATGGGCGACTACCACTCCATTGCTATCCACGATCCATCCGTAGCCGGTCTTTCCAATCTTGATACCCGAAGCGGTACGACTGAGGGAGGTCAAGGGAACAGCTGTACCCAACAGGGCAATTGTCTCTCCATTCTTGTTCTTGACAGGGACCACAAGGGCGAAGACCGGTTGATTCGTTACCCTGGAAATAATTGGATTGGTAATCACGTATTCTTTCTTTTCCTGGTAGATCAAGCGGTAATAGGGACGATCGGACATATTCACGGTCGCACCAGACACTACTTCGGCTCCTTTTCGAGCGATATTGGGCGTTTCCCCATTGGGATATACGAAGATGAAGGATTCAAGATGTTCTCGGTTCAGGAGACTACGTGCCAGATCGTCCCGTATCTTCATCCAATCTAGCGATTGCAGGATGTCTCGTTCCGATAATGCCCGCATCTCACGAATCAACCCTTCGAGGTAATGCTGAATGATGCTAGCGCTCTTATCAGCGATTTCCTGAGACGACTCGTACACCAATGGCTCCATGACATTTTTCATCTGTAAATAAGAAACAATTGCACCGGCACTGGTTAACAAGACGACGGGAATCAAGGTGTAGAGCAACATCTTTTTCATGATCGACATTTTCATTTGTGTCACCTCTTTTTGAAATAGAACGAACGAAGTTACAGGGCTCTAGCACCTATTTCAGGATAGATTATTTAATACATTTACTTTACAATACTACTATAAGATGCCTTTACGCGCAACCATTGTTATTGGAAGGCTTGTAGTGCCATACTGCAAGAAACGCTTTTCGAGCGGTGGAAAACCCTTGCGATTCATTCGTATCCCAAGGAGGGACCCTTATGCTGGCAATCCTGCTTTTGTCGATTTTCCTAGCAGCCATGGTAGTCATCGGAGTCTGGGGTATGCGGAAAACTTCCACCCTGGGAGATTTTTTCCTGGGAGGGAGGTCCGTTGGGCCCTGGATATCCGCTTTCGCCTACGGAACTTCATACTTCTCTGCGGTTCTTTTCATTGGATTCGCCGGTAAGCTCGGTTGGGGATTTGGGCTCAATGCTCTATGGATCGGTTTAGGGAACGCGATATTCGGTTCCTTGCTTGCCTGGCTTGTACTGGGTAGACGAACTCGGATCATGACGCAGAATCTGGACGTGATGACCATGCCAGAGTTCCTCATGGAACGGTTTGGCGGCAAGTACATCAAGATCATCGCCGCCATCATCATCTTCACGTTCCTTCTACCGTATTCTGCCTCGGTGTTCAAAGGGCTAGGACACTTATTCGAAGCTACCTTCCATATCTCCTACGATATAGCTCTACTGATCATGATAGGGATCACAGGGGTGTACCTCGTGCTGGGTGGCTACTTTGCCATCACCCTCACCGATTTCATCCAGGGGATCATCATGCTGGCGGGGTCCATCACCATGGTGCTGGTGCTTTCCGGAAAGAACGGTGGCATCGCCGCCAGCGTGACGCAGGTGATGCAGAAGTATCCTCTCCATCTCCCGCCAGCCAAACAGCCTCCCCTGATTCTTTTGGGCGCCTTAGTGTTCATGACCTCTTTTGGAACCTGGGGGCTTCCCCAGATGGTACAAAAATTCTACGCGGTGAAGAGCGAGGCCGTGATTAAAAAAGCCGCTCTGGTAACGGCCATCTTCGCCCTGGTTATCGGATTGAGCGCTTACTTCACGGGAGCCCTATCTCACCTCTTCTACGAGCAGGTACCGGTAGTGAACGGGAAACCCGCGTTCGACCGATTGATCCCTGACCTGCTCACCCGTCATCTTCCCGAGCCTTTGATGGCCGTGATCCTACTCTTGATCCTATCGGCTTCCATGTCCACCCTTTCTTCCCTTGTACTCGTTTCCTCCTCAGCCATCGCCATCGATCTGTACAAAGGTCATGTGAATCCACAGGTATCGAAAGAGAACTCCCTCTACATGATGCGGTTTTTAAGCGCTCTGTTCATTGTCATTTCCTATTTTATCGCCCGGTACGATTTCGCCATTATCATCACCCTCATGTCCCTATCCTGGGGGGCAGTGGCAGGATCCTTCATGGCCCCCTTACTCTATGGATTATTCTGGAAACGGACCACTCTCGCGGGAGTGTACGCGGGAATGCTCACAGGTCTTGCAACATCGGTGTCCCTGTTTTTCTATTGGGGAGAGGCCTGGTCTCCCGCTGCTTCCAGCGTGGGAATGCTCCTACCCTTCCTCGTGATACCGGTGGTAAGTCTTGCCACGAAGCCGCCAGCAGCCTCCGTGGTGGAAACGGCGTTCAGGGGGGTGTGATACTACCTACTCCACGGACAGGAAGTAGAGCTCGTGTCGTTCCGCTGGCCCCAAACCAATCGTCACCTTGTACCAACCGGGACGCCAGGACCCAGATGGAGCTTCGATGACAATGTCGCCGACATCGCCCTCCAAGGAAGCCGAGACCTCCCGCTGGAGGACGATTTCTCCCGAAGAGAGCCGCATGACAGACACAGAGAGCTTCGGTGCCCCCCGGAGCCCGTTTACCCCGAACACCGCATGGATGGCCTTAGTCGAGGCGGGAAAGCGCAGGGAAGGTCCGACGGCGAAACCTTTGGGATCCCGCCCGAGGGCCAGTACGATATTCCCGAGCAAAGGTACAGGGGGATCGGGATCCCGCTCGAGATAGAGCGGCGTCGACCAGACCTGGCCCCGGGTGAAGCCCTTCTCGGTCCCCTTCACGAAATCGTCGGGGTCGGCCGGATCGGCGAAGAATACGCTCGTCGATTCTCCCGGCTTCTTCGCCGCGTAGACGATCCACGCGAAGCTTCCCTCGCTTTTCTCACTTACCGTGAAGCTTGTCCAGTCTTTGTGTTCCCCCGCTGAACTTCCAGAGGTGTTAAAAACGATGCTCGAGGTCACCCCCGAACGAGATGGACGGGACTTCAGCGTAGGATCGTAGCCAAGGATCATGATCAATCGTGGTTCCCGCCCCTCCGTTTTCCAGACGGAGCGCATGGTGTACTTCTTGCCCTTCACAAGGGCAATCCGATACACGGCAATATAGCCACCGCTTCCGATGGTAGGATACTTCCCCTCGGGAGCGGGCACGGACGCAGCCCTGAGGGTGAAGGCCTCGTTCACCTTCAGAAGGGGAATGTCTTGAGCGCTAAGGTCTATGCCGACTGATAAAGATAGAGAAAAAATGAGGATGCCGAAGATTGTTCTGCGGATCATGAGTGTTCCTTTCGTATCCGAAGTGTATTTATTGACGATAGCTCACACGGTCTGAGGAGTCAATATCCTTATAAAAGATATTTCTCCCTCAACGCTACCTTATTCACTTTACCCACGCTGGTCTTTTCGAGGGCAGGAACAAAGCGTACTTTAAGCAAAATTGCTTCCCGGGGAAGGACCCCTCGGTCCACGTACATCCGTGCGTATGCGACAATTTCCCTTTCCGTAGGGGAAGGCTCAGCGCTCTTGTTCTCCCGAAGGGCACCCTCGGCATTTTCTCTCTCATCACTACCCTTTTCTTCTTTACCCTTCTTCAATACCACAAGGGCCAACGGAATCTCGCCCCAGGTAGAGTCTGGTTGCCCAATAACCGCCACTTCCGCAACCGCGGGATGGGTGATCAGAATGTCCTCCAGGGCCAAGGAAGACACCCACTCCCCACCCACTTTAATCACGTCCTTCTTCCGGTCAGTGATACGGAGGGACCCGAGAGAGTTCACACATGCGATGTCCCCCGTATGAAGCCAGCCTCCTTCCCAAAGCTTCTCCGAGTTCGTGTGATCTTTCCAATACCCCTGGGTAAGCCAGGGGGCCCGCACGCAAACCTCTCCGGCAGTTCGATCGTCCCTTGGGACTTCCTTCCCTGCCGCATCCACCACCCGGACCTGAACAAGAGGAATGGGAGTTCCCGTTCGGGTACGCCGCTCGACCTCACCTTCCGCAACCGACTGTGCGCCTTCCGTGATCCGGGCGATTGTCAGTACAGGGCAGGTTTCGGAAAGCCCATAACCAGAAAAAATATCGATCCCCCGGCGTAGGGCTTCCCGAGCCAATTCCTTGGGTAAAGCAGCGCCCCCAATGATCACTTTCCAATGAGATAGGTCTACCTCTTTGGAAGCGGGATCCTTCAGCAACATATTCAAGATGGTGGGAACACAATGGGAAAAGGTTACTCCCTCCTTTCGAAGAAGGGAAAGGAGGGTTGCAGGCACGTATTTCCCCGGATACACCTGTTTCACACCTAGAACAGTCGCCATGTAGGGAATTCCCCACGCGTGAACATGAAACATGGGCGTTAAGGGCATGTATACATCGTCCGTATGGAACCGACCTTTTTCAACGGGGCTTCCCAACGCCACCAATCCCGAAAAGGTGTGAAGCACGATCTGCCGATGACTAAAGTAAACTCCTTTGGGGAGCCCGGTAGTGCCGGTGGTATAGAATAGAGTAGCTTGTGTGTTTTCGTCGAAATCCGGGAATTCTTGTAGAGGTTCTGCTCCTGTTAGAAGCGCTTCATATTCACCATCCAGAAGCTCTGTGGCTCTAGGAACGGTCACTTGGTCAGTCCCTGGTTCCCGTATCAGGATAATCTTCTTTACGGTGTCGATTCTACCTTTTATCTGTTCCAGCAAAGGTAAAAAGTCCTCGTGCACGATAAGCACCTCATCCTCCGCATGGTTGATCGTGTACACTAGCTGTTCAGGAGAAAGCCGGATGTTCACCGTGTGTAGCACGGCTCCGATCATGGGAATGGCGAAAAAACACTCTAGATACCGGTGGCTATCCCAATCCAGGACCCCCACAACGGTTCCTTCCTTTACTCCCACTCTCATGAGACTAGATGCGAGCCTTCTTATCCGTTCCCGGAACTCCGCATAGGTGAAACGCAACGTATCTCGATACACGATTTCCCTGTTTGGGTCATACACTAACGGAGCATACAACAGATATTTAATTAATAAGGGATAGTCATAGGCTGATTCGGTTTTCCAAACGATCCTCACTTCCATACCTCCCTAACAATCTGGATACATACTACTATGTTTACGATTTTTTGAGTACCTTTTCAGAAGAAATACTTACAACAGAGGAATCTAAGCATGGAGTTGCATCCCTCTCAAAGAATCCCAATTAAAAAAATCGAAATTCCCATTCATGGGATGGACTGCGCCGAATGCGCCCATCACGTGCGGGAAGCAATCACAGCTGTTCCCGGAGTGATAGAGGCGGATGTGATGCTTTCCACGGAGAAAGCGATCCTCCGAATCGACCCTAATCAGGCTGATCTAGAAGCAATTCGTAAAGCGGTGGAACGGGCAGGATATTCGGTACCCGTTACCACAGAAACGAGTTTGCCCAAGCTCCCTTTAACCGTAACCCACGCCCAATTCCAAAGACTCCTCTTATTGGTATTCGGGATCGTTCTAGGCGTTGTGATGGTAGGAGAATGGGGAGGGGTGTTTGCCCTCCTCAATTCCCTTATTCCTCTTCCTATTGGGACTGTCATCGTGTTCGGGGCAGGATTTCCTGTCTTCCGAAATGTAATTAGAGCTGCACTCAGAAGACAGGTTACCTCTCATACCTTGATGACCATTGGAACAATTGCGGCATTAGCCGTAGGACAGTGGGTCACCGCCTCTATCGTGGTCCTCTTCATGCAGGTTGGGGACAGGGTAGAGAGGTTTACCACCGAAACTGCCCGCCGAGCCGTGAAGGAACTTATCAATCTTTCACCACAGACAGCTCGCGTAGAGCGGGAAGGCAGAGAGAAAGAAGTCCCCATTCAAGAGGTCCAAGTGGGCGATGTCGTGATCGTTCGCCCTGGAGAGAAGATTCCTGTAGACGGAGAAGTGGTGGCTGGACAAGCTACCGTGGATCAATCAACCATTACCGGCGAATCGATTCCTGTAGATCTAGGGAAAGGAGCCTTTGTGTACGCAGCGTCCGTAGCTACCCTTGGATCTCTGAAAATAAGAGCTGTCCATATCGGAGAAGATACGGTCTTCGGAAAAGTCGTACGATTGGTGGAAGAGGCAGAGGCTAACAGAGCCCCTCTGCAGCGGTTCGCAGATAGGTTCAGTTCCCTCTATCTTCCCGTGGTTTTAGGAATCTCTATCCTCACCTTTATTATGAGTCGTAATCCTCTTTCTACTGCCGCAGTTCTAGTGGTGGCCTGCTCCTGTTCTTTCGCCTTGGCAACCCCAATCGCCATGCTCGCTTCTATAGGAGCCAGCGCAAAGCGCGGACTCTTGATCAAAGGGGGAAAATATCTGGAAATCTTGGCTAAGGCGGACGTGGTTCTAGTAGACAAGACAGGGACTCTTACCCTTGGGAAGCCCTGTCTCACAGAGATCATTCCGATTGGCCATAAAACCGCCTCGGAGATCCTATCCCTTGCCGCTTCCGCAGAACGGTACTCGGAGCATCCCCTCGCGGAATCCGTGCGAACCGCTGCCAGGGAGCAAAACTTGGTCCTTCACGAAACCGAGGAATTCGAAGCCCTGCCCGGGATAGGAGTGAAAGCACGGATCAACGGTTCCCTCGTGGCTGTGGGAAATCAAAGCTTAGTCCCTAAGGAAGCCCCTACTATTCCCCAAATAGAGAACCTTTCGTCTGATGGAAGAACTCTCCTGTTCGTAATCGTGGATGGAAAGGTCGAAGGCATTCTCGCCGCCAGTGATACCGTGCGTCCCGAAGTTCCGGGAGCGATCGAAAACTTGCGAGCTTTGGGTATCTCGCATATCGAACTCCTCACAGGTGACAACGAGGCTACAGCTTCCGCATTAGCCAAGCGCCTCGACATTCCTTACCGGGCTCAATTGCTACCGGAAGACAAGATCCGGATCGTTAAGAACTACCAAGAAAAAGGTCATGTCGTGATGATGGTAGGGGATGGGGTGAACGACGCTCCCGCGTTGGC
>CAKZQO010000151.1 GCA_937140905.1 uncultured Spirochaeta sp. | reverse complement strand
TCCGTCTTCTCCAAGAGGCTGCAGATTCCTTATCTTCGAAGAGAATTTTCTTTCGGATATTGAAGGGTCCTGTTCCAGGAACTCTATCCGAGATCGCAAAGGTCCCGGACCCCACATACACGAGGGTTTCTCCTTCTCGAAGAACTTCTCGTTCTTTGATGAGCCGTAGAGCACAATCAAAATGAACGGTGTTTCCCGTAGCTGCATCTACCAAGGAAAGGTAGATTTCCTGAATGGGAGCATTACAAACGGGACAAATAACCTGTTCGATTTGGGGTTTTTGAATGAGGATAGTCTTTCTTTCCCCTCCCTGTGGGCTTTGAGTACTTTTTTTTCGTCTCCGATGCCTAGAACTCATGCTCCCTCCCTAAAGGCCGTTCCCTTCGAACCAACTCATTAGTCAACGTCTGAGCTAACCGCGCAATGGCAGCGTCAAGATACCTGCGGTCCTGTATCTTCTTTTTCAACTCTTCGATACGTTTCGGATCAATCTGTTTTGCCACCCGAACCATCGATCACCGTTCCTCATCGAAAGCATGTGAATAGTGTTCGATTTTACCTGCGTCTCCCTGTATGAGAATCACGTCGAATCGAACGGGGCTTCCATCGTATTCAGGATGCTTTTGGAGGTACACTTTGGCAATGGAAAGGATCTTTCCCTGCTTCATGCGATCTATACTATAATGGATTTGGTCCGTTCCAAAGGTTCTCCATGTTTTAACCTCGAAAAACACGAGAGTGTCTCCATCCTGCGCAATAAGATCGATCTCCCCTTGTCGGATCCGGTAATTTTGTTCCAAAACCCTATACCCTTTCTGTTTTACATACTCGGCTGCTATCTGTTCTCCTTTATGACCCTTTGAAACGGAATTCATAGTTGACCTACGATTGTAATGTAGCGGGATCCACCGCCTTAACGATGAACACCTTCTTTTCAGTTTCCAGATCTATCACGGGTCCTGCGCCCGATTCTATGGGGGTACCTTTCTGATCAATCAGGATCCGTACCTTTGGCCTTAAGGGAGATTCAGAGTTCGTCTCCACTACACTCCCGATACTAGAATCACTGAGGAGCACGATGCTTCCCAATGGGTAGATCCCCATACTCTGGATAAATATCTTCAGCACATCGGGATCGAATCTCCTTCCATTGTCGCTTAGAAGGGATTTCATTGCCTGATAGCCAATCATGGAGTTCCGATAGGGACGTTTACTGATCATCGCTTCATAGGCGTCTGCCACGCTCACTATTCGGGCATACAGATGGATCTGTTTTCCCGAAAGCCCCTTTGGGTACCCTTGTCCATCCCACCGTTCATGATGCTGTAATGCCACGACACCTACCTCATCCGAATAGTTGAGTTCTTTCTTGATGATGGTGTACGAGTAGATGGGATGGACTTTGATGGTTTGCGCCTCCTTGGGATCCAATTTGCCCTGCTTCTCCACGATCGATTCGGGGATACGGAGCATTCCTACATCATGAAGGAGAGCTCCCGTGGTAAGGGGAAACAGTTTATGCTGAAGGATTCCCATTTGCATCCCTATCAAAGTGGAAAGAGTGGCGCCATGGAGAGCGTTCTGGGAAAAATTGCTTTCCCCTGTATTCTCGAAAAAGATGTAATGAACGAACTCTTCTTTTTTGTCTTTTAGTACTTTTATTAGCGTGTCCACGATCTTATCGATCGAAGTCGTATCGACGGATTGGCGTTCTTTTATGGCTGAGTAAACGGATTTCATCCCTTCCAGCATGTTGGTATAGATCTTCAGGAACTCCTGGTGCATGGGCGCCTTTAGAATACTGGCAAGGGAAGCTTTTGTCGGTTTCTCGGGGGAAGGCTCTTCCGATAGAAGATCCCCTTCCGTCGTTACGGTTTCAATTCCCCACCGGACCAATCGATCGATTTCTTTTTGTTTTAATGGTACATTGGGAGGAACGAGGATGTTCTCTTTGTCAATGTAGACGGGCTTTGAAAATCTATTTCCAGCTTTTAGTTCGCTAACTTTTATAACTTTCATCCTTTTGCCTCTTTTGTTCCACGGAATAGACGAAGGAAAGGATCTGGGCAATCACCTTGTAGGAAGATTCTGGAATAAAACTACCCACCTCTTGCTGAAACAGAAGGGGAATCACTTCGGCATGTTCCACGATGGGAACCCCAGAGGAGCGGGCTACTTGTAGGATCTTCTCGGCCCACGTACCTTCGCCTTTAGCAAGAATCTTAGGGGCTTCCATTTCTTTTCGATACTGCAGCGCAACAGCCTTTTTCTTCCCCATGATAACCTTCAAATCCACACGTCT
This sequence comes from uncultured Spirochaeta sp., assembly GCA_937140905.1. Lineage (GTDB taxonomy): Bacteria > Spirochaetota > Spirochaetia > DTKZ01 > DTKZ01 > DTKZ01. The sequence goes on along the minus strand of CAKZQO010000151.1, from coordinate 11,354 downwards.
ATATTCTGTAAATTTCCCTCGATTTCGTCAAACCCGTCGAACCCCGTACTACTATTCTTGTTATCGTCAAGGATGAAACCGATCTTTCGAAGTTTCTTGCGGAAAGCTTCCAAAAGCTCAATGGGGATCGAGAGGGCCTCTCCATTCTGAGGGGGAGGATACATCCGGAGAGGTCGTTTCGGTTCCTGAGGAAACCATACGAAGTACCACGGTAATCCATTGGATGCATGGCGACGCACGGAAAGCACCATTTTCGAAGCAGTTTCCTCCTCCCCATACAGTCGTAAACACCCCTGGTAGAGATTCCCCTCCAAGGAACAGGAAAAGGGTATTACAATCCACTTTCCCCTTTGATTCTTCCTTCGGTTGAATTCTTCCAGCAATTGTTTCGTTTGGAGGTCCTTCCAGGGCAAAAACCCATTGGTCTGGTAAGGAACAGAGGATGGTTCGGTAGGAAGTTGACTTTCCCCCTTCGATAGATCCTCAAGATCGACTCTCCCCTCTATCACTTTATAAAACGAGCGCAGCGTCTCCCCAGATAGGGGAAGATTTTTGTCTAGGAATTGTTTCACCACCGATATTCTTGAAAGATACTCGAGGGGAGTCCCTTCGGAGAGGAACCTTTCGATAATCGACATCTGTTGTTTCCCGGGGATGGATATACCCCTTAGGAAAAACGTTTGGCGGATAAAATCTCGAAGACTAGAGAAACCTTTTATTCGTGCTTCTCCATACCCTTCGATAGATTGCGGTAAAGCAGAATGCTGTCCTCCCCCTCGTTCTACCGCCCGGTTAACGGCCTTCCCTTCGTTGGAGTGGATGAAGGAGGAAAATCCAGGAGGTAGCCTTGGGGGGATTTGCATCTAGGGTATGGATTACTCCTCTTGAGGTTTTTCTTCCGGTACAGATTCAGCGGGAGCGGAGGAATCTACCACAATCGGCTTCTTTTTTTGTATGAGTTCCACGATCTTGGCAGCCTTTCCTACCCTACTTCGCAGATAGTAGAGTTTAGCCCTTCGGACTCGACCGTGGCGAACTAGCTCGATCTTCTGAATCCGGGGGGAATGGAGGGGAAACACCCGTTCAACCCCTACACCATAGGAGATTTTACGGACAGTAATGGTCTTCCGAAGGCCCGAGTTCTTCATGGCAATAATGACACCTTCGTAGACCTGCACGCGTTCGTTCTTTCCTTCAATAATGGTGAAATGCACCCGGACCAAGTCTCCAATGCGGAGATTGTCAATCCCTTCCTTCTGTTGGGCTACTTCCACAGCTTTAATCATATCCATACTCAATTCCCCTTTCTCAATAAATCCGGTCTATATTTCTTTGTCTTTAAAAGGCTCTGTTCGTATCTCCACTTTTGAATCATGGCATGGTTGCCACTCAGTAGGATTTCTGGAACCCGTAGCCCCTTGTACACCTCAGGACGCGTGTAGTGAGGGTATTCCAGTAATCCAGAGGTAATACTTTCTTCCTCCAGAGACTCTGCCTTGATAACCCCTGGTACTAAACGAAGGATCGTATCGATCAGTACTAGAGAAGCTACCTCCCCAGAGGAAAGGATGTAATCACCAATAGAAATTTCGTCATCAACATACAGATCTATGATCCTTTGGTCAATCCCCTCATACCTCCCACAGATTAGAATGAGAGTCTGCTCTTTTGCCAGTTCTTCTGCGTAGGATTGATGAAACAACCTTCCCGAAGGAGTAGGATAGATGGTTCTATACTGATCGGCCCTAGCGGCTTCCAAGGCAGCTCCTAACGGTTCGGGTTTCAACACCATTCCCGCTCCCCCCCCGTAAGGCGCGTCATCGCAGGTCCGATGCCTATCCTTCGCAAAATCCCGAATGTTTATTGTCTCGTAGGTAACTAGACCCTTTTCGACCGCTTTCGCGGGAATGGAGGCGGAGAAGTACGCTTCGATGATCTGGGGAAACAGGGTTAATATTTTGATCGTCATTCCAGCATCTCGGGGTTCCGGAGCTCGATCTTGCCTTCGTCGATTTTCACTTCTCCCACCCACGCGTCTACAAAGGGTATTAAAACTGTTCTTCCGCTCGTTAGCCTAACCTCCAGCAGGAAGCAAGCTCCGCTCTCTATTACAGAAACCACCCTGCCCATCACCTCACCCCGATGAATCAGGGTGCATCGACACAGATCTCCATAATAGTACTCGTTCTCCTTCAAGGGGGAAGCTTTGTCTTTAGGGACCACTATTTCACTGGATAGGTAGGGTAAGGATGCCTCTGGAGAATCGATTCCCTTTAGTTTCAGGAACACATCCTTTCCCCTTACCTTTGCTTCCTCCACCTCGAAGCGAACATCCTGTTCCCCTTTACGGAGGTACACCCATTTCAAACTCAGGAAATGGGTAGTTTCTCCTGAAAGGCTCTTGACCCGAAGGAACCCTTTCACTCCATGAGATCGCTGTAGGATGCCTATGACGAGGGTATCCATCAATCGAGTATTTCTAGCACCACCCGTTTCCCAGTCTTTGTAGCGGCAGCACTGAGGATCGTACGTACTGCCTTGGCAATTCTTCCGTGCTTTCCGATTACCTTTCCGATATCGTTAGGGGAAACTTTCAATTCCAGGATGGTGGATTTCTCCCCTTCGATCATGTTTACTTCGACTCGATCCGGTTCATCCACGAGGGCTTTTGCGATATAGGCAACCAGTTCCTTTTCCACAGCAGCTCCTTTCTTAGGTTAGAAAGATCTTGTGTTTGTTGAGGATGCGTTTCACCGTCGGCGAAGGAATTGCTCCTTGCTGGAGCCATGCCTGAATCCTCTCCGTTTCCAATCTAACCTGCTTCTCTTCTGTCTCGATAGGATGATACAACCCCACTACCTCAAGGGCTTTGCCATCCCTCTTGGTTCTGGAATCCATCACCACGATTCGATAGTACGGACGTTTGTTCGTCCCAAACCGTTTCAATCTGATCCTTACGCTCACTCTATCCTCCTGAACTTGAGTTCCATTTATACCAAGAACGCTAGGGTTCTGTCGAGGTCTCCCCTCCGATTATCCCTTTGAATGGGAGAACATCTGGGCTTGTAATTTCTTGTCTTGACTCATCTTCTTCATCATTAACCGGGTCTTTTCGAACCGTTTCAACAGTTGATTCACTTCGAATACCGAAGTTCCACTTCCCCGAGCGATTCGTTTCCGACGGGAAGGACCAATGATTCGGTAGTTTTGCCGTTCCTCAGGAGTCATGGAAAGAATGATAGCTTCCTGATGTTTCAATTCCTTTTCATCCAACTCCTGATCCTTTAACTGTCCTGACAGTCCGGGGATCATCTCCACGATGGACTGAAGACTTCCCAGCTTCCGCATCCGCTGGAATTGTTCCAGAAAGTCCTCCAACGTGAAGCTTGCCGATTCGATCTTGTACCGCAGTTCCTCTGCTTCTTTCTGATCGATCGCCTGCTGGGCTTTTTCTACCAGGCTGACCACATCCCCCATGCCGAGGATCCGGGAAGCAATCCGATCGGGATAGAAGGGTTCCAGATCTTCGATTTTTTCTCCCACACCAATGAACTTGATGGGTTTGTCGGTGACACTCTTTAGCGAAAGAGCTGCCCCTCCCCGAGCATCGGAATCGAACTTGCTGAGGATGATACCCGTAATTCCAATCTGTTCGTTGAAAGTCTTGGCGATCTCGACGGCATTCTGGCCTGTCATGGCGTCTGCCACGAGGAGGACTTCATCCGGAGATGCAAGTTCCTTCACATTTTTAAGCTCTTCCATCAGGGCTTGATCGATCTGCAACCGCCCCGCCGTATCCACGATAAGGGTATCCAAAAGATTCTTCACCGCATAGGACCGAGCTTCCTTGACTACTTCCAGAGGGTTCTTTGTAGAGAGAGAAAAGACCGGAATATCGATACTCTTTCCCAGAGTGAGGAGCTGTTCTACCGCAGCAGGACGTTGCAGATCTGCCGCTACCAGCAAGGGACGTCTTCCCCTATTCTTCAACAAACGGGCTAGTTTGGCGGCGGTAGTCGTTTTTCCCGAACCCTGCAGCCCACAGAGGAGAATCACGGAAAGAGTGTCAGGGCCTTTAAGGGATAGATCCTGTCGTTCATCCCCTAGTAGGGAAACCATCCGGTCGTAGATGATTTTGATGAACTGTTGCCCCGGCGTGACGGATCGAAGAACTTTCTCCCCCTTCGCTTCCTCCAACGTATGGTTGATGAAACGTCTCACCACGCGGAGGTTGACATCCGCTTCCAGGAGGGCCTTCTTCACCTCCTCGAGGGTATCTTCGATATTCTTTTCCGTGATCCGGGATTTACCCGATACTTCCCGGAGGATATCCGAGAACTTAGCCGCTATTCGTTCGAGCATTCTCCCTCAATTCTAGTGGACAATTGGATTAATATATATACTGAGATCCGAAAGGCCTGTCAACGGATCTCGAAAAAGTTCCGCCGGATGTATCGACTCTTGTAGTCTGCCTCTTCCCAATATGGACTGAAAGGGAATTGATCCCGCACCCGTTCGTAGTAGAAAAGGGCTTTTTTCATGTCTTTCACTTCCCCTTCCCCTTCATACATCTGGGCCAGGGTAAAGTACCATCGGTCCTTCTCCCGGGTCTCCTTTCCTTCCTCGGATAGGAGATATTCCTCGATCAACTGAACCGCTTCTTTCTTTTTCCCTTCATTTATAAACCGATCCACTTTCAGGGGGAAAGGTTCCTCTGGCATAGTTGTCAATGCAGCATTCGTCGCTGAAGGAGTCGCCTCCACTCTTGTTGGTGCCTCCAATGGATCCTTCCCATCTTTTTTCTCCCCTGGAACCTGCTTCGAGGCACGGGAAGTGGTTACCAGAACCGAATCATAAACAATTGATTTGGCCAGCAGATCTTGTTGTTGGAATTGTAGAACCGCATCCCCTTCCTGAATGACGGAAAAGGTGAAGGTTGTACTATCCGAACCAGTATCCTTCCCCAAGTACTTCACCTTCCCTCTCGGGTCCTTTTCCCCAAGATAGATCCACCCAATTCCCGGCAGAACGATTCGAACTGTTTTCCCCACCTCTCCTTCTACCTTCTTGTTCGGTAAAGAATCCTGGGAAGGCGATTTTGCTACCACCTGAGAGGATTCCTCTGGTTTTGCTGAGGGGGCTTTTGGTTCTTCCTTTTTAGGAGTCTCTTTCATCTCCCTTTCTTTTGCAGGAACTTGTTTTACCGGATCCTCCTTGGGAGGAATCACCTTTAGCTGGCTGGACGGTAGAGAAGGCGTCGCTGCCAATGTTGATGGATGCTCTGGGGGAAATTGAATTATGGGAGGAGAATAATACATCGAGATCCCCTTCTCATGGATGGGTTGGGTTGGGAAGCTTCCTGTTAGCTCTCTCCATCTAGGGAAAGAACCTTCCCCACCCTCCTGTAGCTCGGGGAACGGGTATGGTCCGAGGTTAAAAAGTAAGCGATCCTTTAACTGTCGGACCTCGAAAGCGGAAAAGGAGACCTCCTCTACAGGAGGCACCAGAGGTATGGATACCGTAAGTTCGCCTCTAAGTGGCATTGAAACGCGGGGAAAAGCAGGCTCGACTTGTGATGGCACTTCTCTAGACGAAGGGATTTGGGTAGACCCCATAGAGAAGGTAGTACATCCCCCCATAAGGGAAAAGCCCAGCCAACAACAGACAACCGCTTTCCTAAGGATCCGTTTCCGAAGGAGACTTTTCCCTCTGAGAAATAAGGCTACCTCATGCATGAACCGCTTCCGGTTGAGTTTCCAGACGTATGGATATCACCTTGGAAACTCCAGGTTCTTCCATTGTGATACCGATCAGGGTCTTTGCCCCTGCAACGGTTTTTTTGTTATGGGTAATGAGGATGAATTGGGAGTTAGCGCTGAACTCGGTGAGCATGCTAACAAACCTACTGATATTCCCTTCATCCAGCGCCGCATCGATCTCGTCCAAGATACAGAAGGGAGAAGGTTTTACCATATAGGTCGCAAACAGTAGAGCTACGGCAGTCAACGAACGTTCTCCACCAGAAAGGAGAGAGATGGTTTCCAGGCTTTTCCCGGGTGGTTGGGCAAGAATCTCGATTCCCGATTCCAGCACATGATCGGGGTCTGTCAATCGCAACTCTGCCCTACCCCCTCCAAATAGTCTTCGGAACATCTGATGAAAGTTCCGGCGGATCTTTTCGTACGCATCGAGGAACAGGGTAGTGGACTCCTGACGTATCTCCTTCGTTACCTTTTGGAGGTCCTCCCGAGCCTTTCGGAGGTCCTCCAGCTGGTTCGTTAGGAAATCGTACCGTTCCTTTACCTCGGCGAACTCCTCCGGTGCCATCAGGTTCACCCCCCCCAGTTTTTTCAGCTCTTCCCGTACCTCGTTCAACCGATCCCGAAGGTCCTTGGGACTTTCTTTGATTTCATAAATCCTTGGTTCGAACTCCGAGAGATCCCTTGAATGTCGTTCGCGAAAATTATCGTACAGATTCCGGATCTCTGTTACCGACTCGGTAAGCTCCATCTGTATTTTTTCCACCTGGGATTGTATCTGGGCCAGTTGTTCCATCTGGGACTTTAGGTTCTTTTCCTTTTGCACCAGATCCTGGTTTCGTTCGCTGATGTTCGCTTCCAATTCGGATAGAGCCTTTCGAATCCTCTCCTCTTCCTTCTCCAACAGAAGTTTCTTTTGTTCTAACGCTTCCTGCTTGGCGCGGGTTTCCTTTATACGGTCTTGAACTCGACGCATCTCTTCCTGGAGGGATTTCTGTTGAGCTTCCTGTACCCTCCGTTCCCGTTCCAGCATGGAGATAGCTTCCTGAACCCCCTGTGCCATGGTTCGAATCCGCACCCGATTCATCCGCAATTCTTCCAGATTCTTTCGGTACTCCTCGATTTTTTTGGTAAGATTAGTATTCTCGGTACGCAGGTTGAGAATCTGATCCCGTTTGGAACGTATCGTAAAGAGCACCTTGGCGATCCGTTCATCCACTTCCCTTTTTTGAGTAATGACTCCCTCAGGCGCGAGGAACTCATCGATGAAGGTAGGGGTAGCGGAAATAAAGGTGTGGACGAGATGACTCAATTCTTCCAGTTTTCGGGAAGCTTCTTCTAGACTTTCCATCGCTATGTGGAGAAGTCGAATCCCCTCTTCCGGATTTTTAGAACTATCTTGAAAAGAATCCGTTAGTTGCAAGGAATCCTTCAATAGCGTTGCCTTTCCTTGCAGCAGGATCCGTATTCCCTCAAGCTGGCTTCTCACCTCCTGTTCCAACCGAACATGCTCGTGGTAAGAGTACCCACTCTCCTTCAATTTTTCGTCCAACTGGGATACGATCGCATCGGTAAGGGCACGAAGTTCGTTTCGAAGCACCTCATCCTGAGCCTCCAACTGTCGAATCTCCCCCTCCAACTGTTGGATACTCTGCTGGTTCGCCTTCCCTCGATCTTCCGCATACTGGACGGACTGTTCAAACTCTTTAATATGGGATTCGATCTCTTCGATCTGTTTCTGGAACTCTGCCAACGCCTTTGATTTCTCTATCATTTCGGTGGAAAGGGATTGGATCTTTTCCTCGATTCGTTTGGCCTGGTTGGCATCCGTGACGAGTTTAGTTTCGTACTCACCGATTTGTTCGGCCAACATCCGGCGCTGATTCTCCAGTCCGTTCTTTTCTAGTCCTATACCGTACAGTTTCTTCTGGTTCTCCACCAGCTTCGATTCCATCTCGTTCACCAGATCCATGTTTTGCTCAAGGGACTGGTTGATTCCATCGATGGAAAACTTGATGGTGGAACGTTTTTCCAACGTCTGGGTCAGTTGGGTTTCTTTCTGATTTTTTTCTTCCAGGAGGGACTTTAGGCGTAGTAGCTGGAGATCCAATTCAAGATGAAACGCTTCCTCTCTCAATTGCCGGTATTTCAGGGTTTTCTCGCTCTGAGTCTTCAAAGCATCGTAGGTTCTTTTCACCTCTCCAATGATTCCTTCCACCTGCCGCATGTTTTCTTCAGTGCGTTCCAGTTTGCGTTCCGCTTCTTGCCCCTTAATCTTGTATTTGGTAATCCCTGCGGCTTCTTCGAAAATCGTACGCCGTTCCTCAGGCTTGTTGGAAAGTACTTGATCGATCTTTCCCTGTTCCATGATCGAATAGGCCGACTTCCCTATTCCCGTATCGTACAGGAGTTCCCGGATTTCCTTCAATTTTACGGGAGTTCCGTTTATGAAATATTCACTTTCCCCCGAGCGGTATAGTCTGCGCTTAATGGCAATTTCCGGTACCTCTAGCGGTAAATACCCCGAATCATTGGAAAGGGTGAGGGTTACCTCCGCCACATTGAGAGGTTTCCGGTTCTCGGTGCCATTGAAAATCACGTCCTCCATTTTATCGGCCCGGATACTACGGCTAGTCTGTTCCCCCAACACCCATTTCACCGCATCCACAATGTTGCTCTTACCGCATCCATTGGGACCAAGAAGAGCGGATACCCCTTCGGTGAACTCCAATTTGCAACGTTCGGCGAAAGATTTGAATCCAAACAGTTCGATGCTTTTTAAGAACACACTAACTCCCTGCCACTTTTAAAGTTCCTTCAAGATAGCAAAGGGAATAGGCCCTGTAAAGGGAGTAGACTTTGGTCCCAATTCTAGGCCCTGATCTTATTTATCGCCACTGAACCACCTTTCGATATCGAGTTCCAGAGCTTTACCTTCCAATACGGTTCGTACCAATGCCCGCATAAGGGGAAAATCCGTGAGGGACAACTCCCCCTTCCTATCAAGAGCAGCCATCCATCGCGCCATGCCCCTTATAATCTCTACCGCTTCTAAAGTTTCCCCTTTCATCAGATCCAGAGCCTTTTGAAACGAGTACCCTGCCCCGAGGAGCCTTCCCATGCGGACAGATCTTCCTCCCATGGTAGTGACGTACAAGTCACCTACACCCGGCAAAGTATAGGCAAACTCCGGATTGCCTCCCGTTCGTTTCAAGAACTGAGCTATTTCCCAGGTTCCCTCGGCAAACAGGGCGCTTGCCAAGTTGTGCATGGAAGCTCCAGCCTGATCCAAGCCGCCCTGTTTTTCCAATACTCCATACGCGATCCCTACTCCCAGAGCGTAGGAATTTTTCAGAGCCACCGCTACCTCTAAACTATACACATCCCTCGTCGTCCAGATATGGTAGTAATTCGTTTGAAATATCTCTTTCAAAAAATCCGCAACGGAAAGATCCTCCGAACCGAATACCACGCAGGTTTGTCTCCGGCCAGCCAATTCACCTGCTATACAGGGACCTCCGATAGCCGCTATGGACACGTCCTTTCTTACTTCTGCGGATAGGCTTTCGGTAAGCACTTGAGGAAAATGGCGAACCATCCCATCCATAGTAATATCCAGGCCCTTTGTCACGCTAAGAATCTTTTGTCCCGGACGAACTCTAGGTCTCAACACCTCCGATATCCAATGGACCCCAAAAGAGCTCACACCGCTCACGATAATCTCTGCATCCTTTAAGGCTTTATCAATTCTCGAAAAGGAAAACACCTGTACCCCATTCGGCAGAGGCCTTTTTAGCTTTGGGTGGATCCCCGTCTTCTCACATGCATGAATGATCTCTTCGTCCAGATGGGTGCCGACCAGGTGCACTTCATGTCCATTGTCCTTCAATGGCCATGCTAACGCAGACCCCATGTACCCCGCACCAATAATTACGATCTTCATATTAAAACAGTATACTCCATAACTTGACATTCCACCTTGGCCTGTGATATTTTCTCCCCCACTACGGGCGATTAGCTCAGTTGGGAGAGCGCCTGCCTTACAAGCAGGAAGTCGGCGGTTCAAACCCGTCATCGCCCAATAAAGTTTTAAGATAATACATTACACTTTTTTTGCGAACACCGATATTTCAGCTTTAAAGACTCATCCCTTTCGCCATTTACACATTAGTCAAAGGAGATCGTAGAGTACCTTTATCAAGATAAAGATAGAAAAGTGATGCACCAGCCGGGCTTATGGTGCATCACTGAAAACTCTATTGAGGGGTTAAATTATTATCCACTCCATCCCTGATAGATCGGTCTCTTGTGCATTGCGGTAAATATCTGTATTTGTATCTGGATCATACTCTAATAATACAGTATTCCATCCTCGAGAAAGCCGTAAGTCCGAGCACTGAATAGTTTTATTACCCTCTTCGTCTTGATACGTAATAGAACCCGATATAGTTACGTTATCCCTATCACAGTAAATGTAAGTAAGTAGATTTACACGGCCATTCGCTAGAATTTTACCTTTAAATACGTCTCCAATATCATCATTACTGGGATTGTAATTTTTATCATAAACCTTCAATTCTGCTCTATAAAAAATTGGGTCGGTTCCGTTTGCACCCGTAATATTAAAGCTAGCAATATCCTCTGGTTTATCTAAATCTAAAGCCACCTGAAGAGTCCCTTTGGAGATATCTTGATAAGGCAGCGCGAAAGCAAAGTTTGCTTGATCGGCAGGTGCAAATAGCTTTTTTATACCACCATTAATTCTAAGACTTATCTTTTTCTCCGTGAAATTACCGTCAAAAGGTTGAGTGGTAAAAGGTGGAGAACCCCCTTCATTGACAACTAGTTGCTTAGTTGGAATCGCATCTAAATACAGTTGCACGTCGCTTAGCACTCCTTGCCATACCATATCACTGGGAGCCTCGATGGATTTAAAGTCAATTTTTCCGGTGTCCGAATAGTAAATCGCCAGTACTTTGTTCCATCCGGCCGCTAAGTTTAAGTCATACGTATTGCCTTTATCATCCGTTCCAGAAACCGTGGTCGCTGCGCTCGCATAGAAGTATCGCACTTGGTAGTTTCCCCAGGTGGTGTTTTTCCGATACCGGAGCGTAAGTTCTAGGGGATAGGGGCTTTGAGCAGGATCTACGGCAGAAGAGGTAATGAAAAAGTACCCTTCCACAAACTTTGCGTTCGAATCCCCATAGGTAAGCCCTGTGCGGAACACACTATCTCCGTCACGAAGAAAGTTATCTAAGTCCGTAGGCAGAGGGTAGGAAAATGAATCGTTATCGCTAACATGATTATCCGTTGGGAAAGAACCCAAGATTCTAAACTTGATCGTTTTACCTAAGTTAAATTTGTAGGAAAAGGTGCTTGAAGTTTTTAGGTTATAGTATTGTTGAATAGAACCAGAGACAGAGGTAACGGGCTGTTGAGTTATGGTTCCCGTGGGTACCGGATCAGAGGTGCCAGGAGTAGTAGGAGTAGTAGGAGTAGTAGGAGTAGTAGGAGTGCTTGGAGTAGAAGCCGTTGTATCATCCGATCCTCCCGCTAAATTACATCCCATCCAAAGGAACGCAACGCATAATAGGA
>CAKZQO010000150.1 GCA_937140905.1 uncultured Spirochaeta sp. | reverse complement strand
TTGTATACTTTCAACTAGACAAGGACACTGGGGAAGAGCTTAGCTATACAGCCCCCGACTCCATTGCAAAACATGGGGAAGAGCTCCACAGGCTCTTTGATTGGGTATCATCGGAATTTCAGAACCTTTCGAGTATCAGCCTTTCGGTACACAGCATTTACTTCGAGCGAGGGCAGGATTTTCTCGACTGGGTTCATAGGGAAAAGCTAAGCTACGATTTCAACCGTGAGGTGGAGCAGTGAAGCCCAAGTACCCGGGTTTCGGCTTTGATCCTGAAAAACATTCCCACTATTTTGCCGTAACCTTTCCTCTTTCCACCCGCAATGAGGAGACTATCCGGGTGGTGGAACACTTTGAGTGGAACGGCGAGGTTCCCGATGACACTAAGGTTTCCCTGGATAACCGGGACCTACGGATACTGATAAAACGAGAGCAGTTCAAAGAAGTGGCAGAACCCGTAAAGGCAGAGTTCAACCGAAGACTTCTTTCCCATGGACTCCCTGCGGGCCGTTGGCCTGCCCGGGGGGGAACAGCTTTACTATCCCCGAGCTTTGGCAAAGAGCTCCTCCTACTCCTCTGGGCCATCGAGGATACCCCTCTAAGCGACATCCAGAACGCTATCCACAACTGGTTGGGGCTCTCACCGGAAGAACGGTGGTGGCTCTACACTATGACGAATGCGGCAACGGGACAAGCCGCCACGGGCCGAAACCGGGGCTGGCGTAAGGCTATACGGTTTGCCCTGTGCGAAAACCCTATTTCGGGCCCCATTATCCGGAAAAAAGCACCCGTCGAACTGAGTTTGTTCGAGGACATGGAATAATCCAACAGGAGTACTTGTATGCCACACCATCCCTTCATAGAAACCCAGTTCCCCATCGCACGCCTATCGGCGGAAAGCTACAAGGAACGAAAGGCGGGATCCGGTCAGACCCTTACAGGGTTAGGGAAATGGTGGGGACGAAAACCCCTTATTCTGGTTCGGGCTTGCCTCCTAGGCCTTCTGATGCCCGCTTCTAGTAACCCCGAAAAAGAGCGGGAAATCTTTTACAAGATCCTGACCATGGACGAGGATGGATTGTGGAGACGGAAAACTAGATCCTTAAGCGCTTCAGAGATAGCCAAAGAACTTACTCCCGAAGAGTATAAGGGCTACATAGAGCTCGAGGGGGAGAAAGGTTCTTGGGTAGCAGGCGTTTCCAAGGCAGAGAAAGAACGGTTGGAACGGATTGCCTTTGCCCGTTTGCCCTACGAGGAAAAACTTACCTACTGTTGCCGCCCTGAGGAGATCGACGGCCCTAGCCCTGAGGCTTGGAAGGAAATCAATGCCCACCTGGGGACGCAGGCAACTACCTTACCTGAACTGTTCCAACAGCTCTCCCAAAAAGCCTTTGGCCGTGTGGCCCGGGTAGGAGATTGCTTTTGCGGGGGCGGGTCTGTTCCCTTTGAGGCCGCCCGGCTTGGGCTAGAGGCGTATGGGAGCGATCTAAACCCGGTGGCAGCCCTCCTCACCTGGGGAGCTATCCATCTGATCGGAGGTGGAAAGGAGGTACAGGAAGAGATCCGAAAAGCCCAGGAAGAGGTGTGGCAGAAGGTGGATGCCCAGATCACCGAGTGGGGGATCGAACACGATTCCGAAGGGAACCGGGCTGATGCGTACCTGTACTGCGTGGAAGTAAAGTGTCCTGCCACAGGTCTTTGGGTCCCTCTGGCCCCCAGTTGGGTGATCAGCGAGAAGTACCGGGTGATAGCGGTGTTGAAGCGAAACGACCAGCGGGGCGGGTACGACATCGAGATCATCACAGGGGCCACGGAGGAGCAGATGCGCAAGGCCCGGAAGGGTACCGTACAGAACTCAGAGCTAGTGGATCCTGAAGATCCCAGTCGAAGATACTCGATCCAATCTCTACGGGGAGACCGGAAAGGCCCCCATGGGGAGACGATCTACGGCCTACGGCTCTGGGAAAACGAAGACCTGGTTCCCCGGCCCAAGGACGTGTTCCAAGAACGACTGTACTGTGTGCGCTGGGTGACCCCGAAAGGGGAGAGGATCTACAAATCGGTGACTCCGGAAGACCTAGAGCGGGAGGCCCGGGTATTGGCCCTCCTCAAGGAACGGTTTGCCGAATGGCAGGAGAAGGGGTACATCCCATCGAAAAAAATACCTGAAGGGGGTGATAAAACAGAGGAGCCGCGTCGTACCCGTGGCTGGACCTACTGGCACCACCTGTTTAACCCGAGGCAGCTGCTAATGCATGGGTTGTTAGTAGAAAACTTTAATTTATATAAAAATAATAAAATTATTTATGTGGCTAATATATTAGCCATTGGAAGATTGAATAATTGGGATTCAAAACTAATTCAATGGTTAAGTTTAAGGCCTGGTGAAGGTTCTTCGCAAACTTTTGCAAACCAAGCTTTAAATACTTTTTATAATTATCCAATAAGAGCTTTTTCCACAACTAATTCAATAATTGATTTGAATATTGGTCCTGTAAACATTAAAAAAATATTATCTAAAATCCTTCCCCTCGATGCCCGCGATGTGACATATACGGCAGACCTCTGGATCACCGACCCTCCCTACGCGGATGCGGTGAACTACCATGAGCTATCCGATTTTTTCCTTGCGTGGTACGAAAAGCACCTCCCTAAACTGTTCCCCGATTGGTACGCGGATAGTAAAGCGGCCTTGGCAGTGCGGGGGGCGGACGAGGACTTCAAGAAGAGTATGGTGGAGATCTACGCGAACCTGGCCAAGCACATGCCGGATGAGGGGCTTCAACTGGTCATGTTCACCCATCAGGATGCGGGGGTCTGGGCAGATCTGGGCATGATCCTCTGGGCCGCAGGTCTTCGGGTCACCGCTGCCTGGACCATTGGAACGGAGACCACCAGTGGCCTCAAGCAGGGAAACTACGTCCAGGGAACCGTGTGCCTGGTGCTTCGGAAACGGTTGGAGGATCGCCGGGCATGGATCGACGAGCTTTACCCCGAAGTGGAAGATGAAGTGAAACGGCAACTCGACACCATGCAAAAGATCGATGATACCCTACAGCCCCAGTTTGGTGATACCGACTACCAACTCGCCGCCTATGCGGCTGCTCTCCGGGCACTCACCTCCTATACCTCTATCGAAGGATGGGATATTCGCCATGAACTGTTCCGGGTCCGTGGGAAAAACGAACCTAGCGAATTCGAACGGATCATCGAACGAGCTGTCCAAATCGCCACTAACTATCGGGTCCCCCGGGGGATTACGCCCCCCACCTGGCGGAACCTGGATTCCATCGAACGTCTCTACTTAGCGGGGTTAGAGCTGGAACGGCATGGGGAACTCCGGCAGGGGGCGTATCAGGAATTGGCCCGGGGATTCGGAGTTACAGAGTACCGGTTTTTACTGGGGGACACGACCGCTAACCAGGCCCGGTTCAAAACTCCAACAGAGTTTGGCCGTTCCCTATTGGTTACCAAGGGGCAGAATACTGAAAGGTCAGCTGCAGCCTTTGCGTCCAGCCTACTTCGTCATCTTTTGTTTGCCCTTCATGAAGTATCCCGCACCGACAATCCCAAAGAAGGCCTCAACTACCTAAAGGCGGAACGTGCTGATTACTGGAGTAGGCGGGAAGATATCCTGAATCTATTACACTACTTTGCCTCGTCTAGAAACTTTCATAGACTGGAACACTGGAAAAAGGACGCGGAGGCAGCGAATCTCCTAGAGGGGTTGATCCAGAGCGATTACGTAGGATCCAGATGACCGAGGAACGAGTCCAGAAGCTTCTAAGTTCAGGCGAAGGGGAGACCATCGAGTTCAAACGAGGGAGAACAAGCATTCCCGATTCAATCTTTGAAACTATCTGTGCGTTTTTAAATCATAGAGGTGGGGATATTCTAATTGGAGTAGATAATGACGGTTCCGTTGGAGGAATAGAGGAGGAAAATGTAGACCCGTGGTGTACCGAAATCGCCAGCGCTTCGAACAATGCTAATCTCTTGTCTCCGC
>CAKZQO010000149.1 GCA_937140905.1 uncultured Spirochaeta sp. | reverse complement strand
GGGTACTATCCAGGAGCAAAAGGGATGAGTATCAAGATCACCTTTCACCCCAAGTCAGGAAAGCTTTATGGCGCCCAGATCGTGGGATACGAAGGGGTGGACAAACGGATCGATCTTTTCGCCACTGTGCTTCGGCATGGAGGAACCGTTCAGGAACTCACAGAAATTGAGCACGCCTATGCCCCGCCCTACTCCTCTGCCAAGGATCCGGTGAACATGGCAGGATTCGTGGCAGAGAATATCCTGAAAGGCCGGAGCCGGCACATCCAGTGGCATGAACTTTTAGAGAAGGATCTAAGCACCCTCTTCCTCTTGGACGTTCGCACCCCCGAAGAGTACCAACTAGGGACTATCGAAGGGGCGGTGAATATCCCCCATTATGAAGTGCGTGAGCGTTTGACTGAAATCCCAAGGGACCGGACTATCGTGGTGTTCTGCGCCGCGGGTCTTAGGGCATACTTAGCTGAACGGATCCTTCGAGAAAACGGGTATACCGATATCTACAACCTGTCTGGTGGATACAAAACCTATCAAATCGCCACCCAGAAGCAGTCCTACGAAGACATCTTCGAGAAGGACTTTATCGGAAAGGACGATCTTCTCTATCAGGCCAATCCGGATAGATCAAGGGAAACACCCTCCATAAGGATTACCAAACTAGATGCCACAGGCCTCCAGTGCCCTGGCCCGATCATGAAATTGAAAGCGACTATGGAATCGGTGCCTGTGGGTGAGCGGGTCCTTGCCCTAGCCTCGGATCCAGGTTTCGGAAGGGACGTTGCCGCCTGGTGTACCATGACAGGGAACAAGCTGATCGGGATCGAGGAAGAGGGGGGACTCATCCGGGCCATTGTGGAGAAGGGTACGAAACCCATTCCAAAATCTCTCGAAGGAACCGGAGAAGCAGTTACCCTCATTGTATTTTCCAACGATCTGGATCGAGCATTGGCTAGCTTTGTCATTGCCAATGGAGCCGCTTCCGCGGGGAAGAAGGTAACGATGTTCTTTACCTTCTGGGGATTGTCGGTGATCAAGAAACCAGAAAACGTAGGAACTCGGAAAGATTTGATGGCCAGAATGTTCGGTTTCATGCTTCCCAAGAATAGTAAAAAACTGGGACTTTCAAAGATGCATTTCGCGGGTATAGGCCCTAAGATGATGCGGTTCCGGATGAAGCAGAAGCAGGTAGAAAGCCTCGAATCCATGATCCAGAGCGCCCTATCGTCCGGGGTAAAATTGGTGGCCTGCCAAATGTCGATGGATGTGATGGGAGTCAAGAAAGAAGAACTCCTCGAAGGAGTGGAAGTAGGGGGTGTGGCCACCTACCTGGCAGAAGCTTCTAAAAGTCAGGTGAACCTATTTATTTAGTTGCAAGTACTAACCGCCTAGGGGTGAGGTAGATGTGTTAAGGTGTATACTCTTATAGAATCACCCAACCGAGGGATGAGAGGGGAATTCGGCCCGTTTGGAAGAGTTCTTTTCGGGCGCTTTCCCCAAACCTCCCTTGATAGATGGCCTTAAAGAAACTCGATCCATCGGCCGATCCTCGAAACCCTTCATTTATTAAAACTAGACGTTGGTTCCACTCCTCCATGTTCAATACCGTTTCTGGAGTAAATACCTTCTCCATATCCTCGTCTGTCACCCCCTGAAAGTTCAGATCGCAGTAGAACAATTGCCATTGAGGTTCTTCTGGAACCTGTTCCTTCCCTCCCTCATCGTATTCAAGGATGGGATACAAGAGAGGTAAGCCATGGGTCCGGCAGATGAGCGGTCGATAAGGATAAATCTTGCATGCTCCTTCCTGGTCAAGGAACACGCAAGCGTTCGAGTTGAGGCGATCTTCTGGGACTTCCCCATCTTCCGGGATATCAACAAGGGAAGATCCCACTCCCCTTAGAATGGAGAAGGCTTCTACCGCAAGAACGGAAATATCAGTACAGCAGGCAGAGCATCCCTTCCGACAGGATAGATGGGTGCGGTGGAGAGTTTCTAATCTTGCGCAGAGGGCATCCACTTCTTGAATGAACCTGCGATAGGGTAGAAGGCTAGCTGGCATGGCTCTACCTTATAGAGAGATCCCTAGATCCACCAGGCTACGGACAGAATCCGGATGCACCCATTGTATACCCGGAAGACTCTTGAAAAAAGTAATCTGCCGTTTGGCGTATCGACGGGAATTCTTTTGGATCTCTGCTTTAACCTCCGAAAGGGTGAAACACCCTATCCTTCCCAGCTGAAAGAACTCTCGATACCCAATGCCTCGCATCCCAGGATCCTCTTCGCGATATCCCAACGCGATCAATCGGGCTACTTCTTCCGCAAGCCCCTGCCGAAACATACCTTCCACCCGGTTATCGATCCTCTGGTACAACTCTTCCCGATCCCGCATCAGGCCGATCAATCGGTAAGGTCGTTTCAACCTAGGGCTCTTAGGAACCGGAAAGGAAGAGAGAGGGCGTCCAGTGGAATAGTACACCTCTAATGCTCGAAGGATTCGATAGGAATCCTTAGGGGAAATCCGTTCCCCTACCACCGGATCGATCCGCTTCAGTTCTTCGTACAGAGGAGGTAACCCTTCCCTGTTCAACCGCTGATCCAACCATTCCCTCACCGAAGGATTGGCAATAGGCGTTTCAGGAAGACCATAGAGAAAGTTCTTGAAATAGTAAGCGGTGCCTCCCGAGATGATGGGAATACGACCACGAAGTTCGATCTGGGGGATCAACTCCTCTGCCCGATGGACGAACTCCCCTGTAGTGTACTGTTCCCGAGGGTCGAGGATATCAATTAGATGATGAGGGACATGGGCTTGAACTTCAAGGGAAGGTTTTGCCGTTCCAATATCCAGGCCTTTGTACACCTGCATAGAATCGGCACTGATCACCTCGCCAAGGCCAGCAAACAAACGAAGGATCAGCTCTGTTTTCCCGACTCCAGTAGGCCCAAACAGTAGTACCAGTGGAAGGCCCCCCATGGGAAGTGCTACTCTTCCAACTGGAATACAACTTTCTTCGTGAGAATCTGCTTGATGGCGGTGGGAACTACCTTCCCCTGGTTCTGCTGGATCTCCTCATCGCCAGTGATGGTAATCTGGTAAGCCCTTCGAATGGCCGCGCAGGTAAGTTCGTAAATGTTACCTTGATATTCGATTAAAAGATCCAACGGGAGAATCATGGCGATACATATACACTAAGCGGTAGATTCGGTCAATACCTCTTATCTATCCATATGCGAATACCCTCATTTTATGGCATACTTCTTGCCATGTATCCACAGATCCAATTGAAAACCGATCATTCCACGAATCATCCCTGGATCTTTCGCAAAATGATCCACCGGCCAAAGTCCCGTTTGTCGCCAGGAACAATAGTAGAGGTAGTATCTCGGACAGGATCCTACGTTGGGAGGGGCTTCTACCATCCCTCTCGTACAGTGGCCATCCGGCTTCTCACCACCCATCCTAAAGAAAAGATAGACGAATCCTTTTTACGCTCCCGCATACAGGCAGCCAAAATTCTTCGGGAAGAAATCCTTAAGATTCCCTCCCGTTCCAATGCCTACCGCCTCTTACATGGAGAAGGGGATGGATTATCGGGTCTAGTGATAGACAAGTTTGGTGATGTCCTGGTGATAGAACCCTCTAGCGCTGGCTATATCCCCTTTGCGGACATCCTCGTCTCTATTCTAAAGGAACTCTATCCCAGTTGCATCGTTTGCTTCCGTCCAGATCCGAAGATTGAACAGCAGGAGGGGGTAAGCTTCCAGCCTCTTCGAAAGAGGTATCCCTGTCCTGAACGAGTTATTCTGAAAGAAAACGCCCTTACCATGGAGGTTTCTCTCCTTACCGGACATAAAACTGGTTATTTCTTAGATCAGAGGGACAATCGAGCCGCCGTTGCAGATCTAGCCGCAGGGAAGGAGGTATGGGACTTGTTCTGTTATACGGGAGGGTTCGGAATTTCGGCGGCCTTAGGAGGCGCCCGTTCCGTTATTGCCGTAGACCTAGATGAGAAAGCTCTGCTGGTTGCCCAAAGGAATGCACAGCTCAATCACGTATCGATACATTTTATCCACGAGGACTCTTTCGATTTTCTCCGCAGAATGGAGAGTGAGCAAAAACAGGCGGATCTTGTGATCGTGGATCCTGCAAAGCTAGCCCTAGTGCGAGAAGAGATCCCTAGAGCGCTACGAACCTATAACGATATTAATCGGCTGGCAATGGGAAGAATTCGCACAGGAGGAATACTGGTATCCTGTTCCTGTTCTGGCTTAGTGAGTGAAGGGCAGTTCCTTTCTGTGCTGTCTAATGCTGCCCGACAGGCGCAAGTAGAGCTACAAATGTTTCGCATTACGGGAGCTTCTCCAGATCACCCCATAAGGACTGATTTCCCCGAAGGCCGGTACTTGAAGGTAGTGTTCAGCCGGGTTATTCGCCCTTCTTAGTACTCCAAAGTTTCCGAGAAAGGAAAATCACAGGAACTCCAGCAACTCTTCCAACTTTCGTATCTCATAGGTGGGCAGAAGGGAGGTCTGATTCTCCTTAGCCGTTGGATTGAACCAGCAAGTATCCATCCCCGCATTTTTTCCTCCCTGGATATCAGAGGTAAGACTATCTCCCACAACGAGGGTTAGTTCGGGATCAGACTCCCCCGCTTCCTTCAATGCGATCCGAAAAATGGCAGGATCCGGCTTTTGCACTCCCACCTCATCCGATACGATGATACAGGACATGTAGTGTGGGAGGTTCGTCTTTGCAAAGCGGTGCCTCTGTACTTCCTTTAATCCATTGGTAACTATCCCGATCTTATACCTCCCTCTCAATTTCTTGAGGAGGGTTTCTACCCCATCATAGAGAAAGGCTCCCTCTGAAAGGTGCTTTAGGTACCGTCTAGAGACCGAAACGGGGTCTAAAGGAATCCCTGTGGCGTCTGAAAACCGTTTGAACCGTTCTACGCGGAGTTCGGCAGCTTGAATACCCCCCTGTTCGAAGAGTTCCCAGAGTTCCTGGTTGATGGCCCGGTACACGTCCCTGTGCTCCTCCCTTTGGTAGGGAACCCCTTCTTCAGTCATGGCTGCATCTAGGGCTGTGTCTTCTGCCTTCTCATAGTCGAACAGGGTGCCATCCGCATCGAATAAAATCAATCGATACCGTTTCTCCATCGAGTCCTGTATAATGGATTCCCCTTGCCGGATCAAGGGTGTAGCCTTCATATCGTCAAGAATAGTCACACCGATGCCGATAGAATGGAAGATGTCGTTCCTCTTCAACTTGATCCTTATCTTTCTCGTGCCCCTTTCGGTATTCGGTGAATCGATTCCTATGGAAGGGTTCGCTTCCTGGTATGGGGGGAAGTTCCATGGTCAACGCACCGCAAATGGGGAAGTGTTCGACACGAATCTACTCACCGCTGCCCATCGCACCTTGCCCTTTGGGACCCTAGTGAAAGTAACGAACCTAACCAACGACAAATCGGTAATCGTGCGAATCAACGATCGGGGTCCTTTTGTGGAGGAACGGATCATCGACCTCTCCAAGGCGGCAGCGGACGCCATCGGTCTCACTCCCATGGGAGTTGCCCGAGTACGGATAGAGATAGTACAGGAAGTGAAGCCTGTCAGGTATGTTACTCTTCAGGTCGCATCCTTCTCTAACTTAACAAACGCTCTCAGATTGAAGAACCAATTGACCGAGATAGGTTTTTCTCCCTCTATCGAAAAAACGGAAACCGGTATCCATCGGGTGGTATTAGAGCATCTCCCCGCAGAAAAACTGGAAGAAACCAAGACGCGTCTGTCCGAGCTAGGGTTCCCACGCCCCATTTTACGAACAAAGTAGTCCCTCATATTGCTCTCCCTTTGTTTCTACAGTATCCTTTATTTAAAAGCTAAGAAAAACAGAAATAGAGAGGTTGACCATGTCAGTGTACGATAAAGTCCCATTTATTCAAGAATCGGGAAACCATACGGGTCACGAGGTAACGGTCTACGCCCTTAGCACCTGTGGATTTTGTAAACGCGCTCTTTCGTACCTCAAAGAAAAGAATGTGGCCTTTCGGTATGTTTACGTGGATACTCTCCCTCAGGATTTGCGACAGGAACTGAAAACTGCCTTACGAGACACGTTCCAACGAAGTCTCCTGTATCCCTACCTCGTGGTGGATGGAACTCAGGTGGTAACCGGATTCGTGAAAGAAAAATGGGACGAACTGATCGGGCTTGCTCCTTAAGGAGGAATAGGATGAAAGAAAAAGCTTTGGAAGATACGAAGGTCTTTGTGGCGCGGGTAGCGGAGCATCAAGGATGGAAGGTGAATCCGGACACAGAGTTCGTGCAAACCTTAATAGAAGGGTTGACCACTAACTACAACAGGTACGGATACTATCTTTGTCCTTGCCGAGATTCCGGAGGGGCTCGCGAACGGGACAAGGATGTGGTTTGTCCCTG
>CAKZQO010000148.1 GCA_937140905.1 uncultured Spirochaeta sp. | reverse complement strand
AATTCGTTGTATAGTAGGAGCTGATGGAAGGCACATCGGTTTTCGACAAACTAGTTTCAGAGCTGACAACCGAGGAAAGAAAGGGTCTGCTAGAACGAATACAACAACTTCACCCTCTTTCTGAAGAACCCATGATCATGAACCTTCAGGACGAGGAGGAGATTAGTTTCGAGAGGGAGTTCCAAGCACTGAGCCTTTTAGAAAAGATACTTCTGTGGTTCCGAGCTCTCTTGACCCGCAGGGTTCGCGAAGAAGTCTTGGAAGAATATCTAGTGAAAAAATTGGGTAAAGAACTGCAACGGAAAGCCCCTGGTATGGTGGACTTGAAACGGAAAGTTGTTTTACCTTTTTTTGCTGAAACCGTGGAACGATTGAAACCCCATCTCTCGGTGTTAGGGACCTTCATTTCTCCCTTGACAGGAAATCGCAGAACCCAGTTCATTGCTTTTCTCGCAGCTTTCGAGATGGAAATTACTACAGAGCGATTGAAAACGGAACTGGATCCTTTCTATTTGATCGCTCTTAACTGGTACCATTTAGAACCCCCCTTTCCTCTCGATACCCTCATGACCCTAGAGATTCCTTCAACTGAACAGCTTTCCGATGCGGACCTTCGGAGGATGTTGGACAATCGGATGGAAGATATCCTCGCAGGAATTTCACAAGATGAAAAAAGTAGGATGTATCTTGATATTCGTTTCTTGGATAGATTGTCCCAACTAACTTATTTTTCTATAGATCGCATCCTATCTGCGTTCCGTACCTTACCTGATCTTCCCTATGCCCCATGCCCTTTCAAGAGGATCAGTGAACCTCTGGCTCTTTTTACAGAAATCATGTACTCCCTCCGGGACCCAATCCCTTCGGTTCTTCTAGAAACATTGGTTCTATTCAAGATGGGGAATTTTCATAGGGAATTAGAAGGCGAGGAGGAAAAACACACTATTTCGCAATCCCTCACTCAGCTGGAAGAAGCTTTTCAGGCAATTCGAACCTTCTTACAGAAGATTCCCCTCCTAACTCTTATGAAGATACTTACCGGGCGGGTCAATTATCGGTGCATCGAGCGAGGAGGGGGAGAGGATTGGTTCAACCAGTTCAAACAATACTGGAAGGGTCGATTGGACGAGTCTTTCCGGGCCTTCCTGGATATCCGCAGGAAGGACGAACTTGGTAAAGAGATGAGTGCTCTTTTCTCTCCTACCCTCTTACCTCTACCGGCAGGAAAAAATGTCCGGGATTGTTCCATTTTTCTCCTAGGTCTGATATTCCTCCGTACCTTTTTTCAAACTCTCTTTCTTGCCAAGTACAATCGGCCTCTTCGGATCCTTTTACTGGAGGGACAATTTTACAAAGAAGAAAACAGGAAAGAATACACCGAAGCATTTGGGACCCTATTGAAGCTGGGAGAGGAACTGGAAAAATCAGTTTTTCCGGATTCATGGGAATCCCTTCCCGTGAAACAAAAAGAGGGCTTGGAAACCCAGATTCTTCGATGGACAGAGCAATTTCGGGATTCTTTGCAGCACTTGGTCCGGATCTTGGATGGAGTTCTGTTTGGAGAAGCGGGGGGTCGTTACGATACTTTGTCCAATCTCGGATCCATCGGAGGAAGGAGCAATGCCCAGCTATTACAATCCCTCAACGAGGTCTTAAAAGGGGCCACCGAGACCGTATCGGTAGTGGAACGGTTGGTCCTCTTGGAAAAGAAGCGCTCCTAGGGGTCAATCACAAAGTACTCTTGCCGTATGCGCTGGACGTAAGCGGGAAAAGTTGGTACATATCCCTATCATGTCCATCGATACTTGCTGGTTAGAGCTTACCTGGCCTTGCCAACAGCTACAGGGGTTCTTCCCCGTAGGGTATCTCAGTTTGTCCAGTGGGGGAGATTTCAACCTTCGTTCGCCTTTCCATACAAGAACGATCCAGGAAGTAGGAAGAATATTTCCTGGAAAGAGGTTCCTGTACTGTCGGCAGGAACATACAAGGATCGTTCGGAATGTCAGAGGTGATGACGAGCCTGGTCAATTAGGAGATGGACTATTGACCCGAGAGGCTGAAATCCTTCTAGGAATTACCGTTGCAGATTGTCTTCCTATCCTTCTGTGGGATCCTAAAAACCAGGTACGGGGGCTTCTTCATAGTGGATGGAAGGGAACAGGGATTCTCGAGGAAGCGGTTGTCTTGATGGGTAGAACGTATGGAACAGACCCTTCGGATCTATACGTGCTGATGGGCCCTAGCATCCGGTCCTGTTGTTACCGGGTAGATTACGAGCGAGGGCAATGGTTTTTATCTCAATTCGGAGAAGGAGCTTCTGTCATGCGGAATGGTGAATACTACATAGACCTGGTCCGAGCGAACCAGAATATTGCCGAAAGGTTGGGCATTCGTTCCATCGAGGTTGTGGAAGGATGCACGTACTGTGATATGAGGTTCCATTCGTATCGCCGCGAAGGACCGACAAACTTTCAACGAATGTTAGTTCTGTTTTAAGAGGGAAGAGAATGGTAGTCTTCAAAGTGCAACTGAAACAAAAAATATTTCAGATTCTGAAAGAGCAGGCTAAAAAAAGCGGTATCGATCCAGAAGCGATAAGGGAAGAAGATCTATCGATAGAGAATCCTCCCAAACCCGAACTAGGGGACCTGGCTATTCCCCTTTTCCCTTTTGCTAAGGTTTTCCGCATGCCTCCTCACGCATTGAGTTCCCTGGTAGGAGAATCGTTGCAACAAGGTGCTTCTTTACCCGAGGGCGTGGATCGCTTTAACATCGTGGGGCCTTACTTGAACATTTTCCTCAATAGACCAATGGTCACGGAACTACTGTTCCAGCAAGCCGTTAAAGAAGGGGATCGTTTCGGATCCAGTGATCTTTTCCGCTCAAAAAGGATCATGGTAGAGTTTTCTAGTCCTAATACGAATAAACCCTTGCACCTAGGGCACTTGCGGAACGATGCTCTGGGAGAGAGTGTGGCTCGAATCCTTCGGTTCAGTGGAGCTACGGTTCGCACTGTGGATCTGATCAACGATCGAGGCATCCATATCTGTAAATCCATGCTAGCCTATAAGGAATTAGGTCAAGGACGAACACCTGAGGACGAAGGGTTGAAATCGGACCATTTTGTAGGGAAGTACTACGTGTTGTACAACGAGCTGGCTAAACGGGATCCGGAGGCAGAGGATCGAGCCCGGGCCATGCTGGTAAAGTGGGAACAAGGGGATCCCGAAGTTCGACTCTTGTGGGAAAAGATGAACCAATGGGCCATCGAAGGGATAAAACGAACGTACGAACGAACGGGTATTCACTTCGATCAGTTCAATTTTGAGAGTGAGGTCTACCTAAAAGGAAAGGAAGAGGTTCTCAAAGGGCTGGAAAAGGGAATCTTTTATCGGGAAGCGGATGGCTCCATTTGGGTAAACCTGGAAGATATTGGTCTAGACCGGAAAGTGCTGCTTCGGAGTGATGGAACCTCTCTCTACGTTACCCAAGATATTGGAACAGCTATATCTCGATACAAAGATTGGCCTTTTGATACCATGATCTACGTGGTTGCCAGTGAACAGAACTACCACTTCAAAGTACTTTTTACGATCCTGGAGAGATTGGGATACGAGTGGGCGAAGAACCTATACCATCTTTCTTATGGGATGGTGAACCTGCCCGAGGGTAAAATGAAATCCAGGGAAGGGACGGTGGTGGATGCGGATGATCTATTAGACGAGCTTACCGAAATGGCCAAGGAAGAAATTCGGACAAAGGAACGGGAAGAGGAGGTAGGCAACATCGATGAGACAGCAGAGAAGATCGCTTTAGGAGCCCTCCATTATTACCTTCTCCAGCCTTCTCCCTCGAAGGATATTGTATTCAATCCTAAAGAATCTCTTTCTTTTACGGGGAACACGGGTCCCTACATCCAATACACTGGAGCCCGGATCTGTAGCATGTTGAGAAAATTGAATGGAGTTACCCAGGTGAAAGATAGGAACGGGAAAGCGACCTACCTGAATACTACAGAAGAATGGGAACTGGTGAAACTTCTTTCCGATTTTCCCGTTGTGGTGGAACTGTCGGCCAGCTCGTACAACCCTTCCCTTTTAGCCAACTACCTATACGAGGTTTCCAAGACCTTCAGTCGATACTACCATGAGCATCCGATCCTCTACGCAGAGGATCCCGATGTGGCAGCTTCCAGAGTTCAGCTTTCTCGGTGCGTACTGCAGGTGCTGAAGAATGGAATGTACCTCTTAAACATTCCCTTTCTGGAAGTTATGTAACATAAAAGTAGGATTTCCTCTCTCATATCCTACATTTTTGTGGGTTCTCTGTTTGAAACTTTATAAAAAGACTCATCAAATACATTCGTAACTCTCTATCCAATAAATTTTTAAAATATTTATGTAAAATAGGCACAGTTATTGCATATTTATGCGTTGCAACCCTTGTGGGAAAAGTAATTCGGTGTGCCCTTCCGTTGAAGGGTGTTGGAGAGGAGAGCGGTAAGTGACGCTAAAAAGAAGACCAGGACCGGTTGGATTGTACGATCCTAGGTTCGAGCGGGATAGTTGTGGGGTAGGTTTCATTGCCCAGATGAAGGGAATCTGGAGTCATTCGATCGTACAGAATGCTCGTCGAATTTTGGAAAACCTAGAACATCGGGGGGCCTTGGGTGCTGAAAAGAACACGGGAGATGGGGCAGGTATCCTCATCGCCTTTCCCTGGGAGTTTCTGGAAAAAGAGGCATCTAGTCGAAACATTCTGTTGCCGGACCGGAATGCGTATGGAGTAGGGTTGGTGTTTCTTTCTTCCGATGGGGAGGAACGAATTCAACAGAAACTTCGTTTCGAAGCGGTAGTAGGAGAGCTTGGACAACGGGTATTGGGATGGAGGGAAGTGCCCCGGGATGATTCCATGATAGGCCCCCAGGCAAAAGCATGTGAACCAATGATGGAACAGGTGTTCGTTGGGGCTCAAGAAGGACTCTCTCAAGAAGCATTCGAGCGAAAACTATTCGTTATCCGGAAACTGGCAACTCGAAAGATTCGGGATACGAAGATAGACCGAAACTCTTTTTTCTACATCTGTTCCCTTTCCACTCGGGTACTGGTGTATAAAGGGATGCTGACCCCTTCCCAGTTATTCCGATACTTCCTAGACCTGCAAGATCCCACGGTTCAAAGTCACTTCGCCATGGTGCATTCTAGATTCTCCACCAATACCTTTCCAAGCTGGGATCGGGCCCATCCCTTTCGCTACCTTTGCCACAACGGGGAGATCAATACTCTACAGGGAAACGTGAACAAGATCAGGGGACGAGAAGCATCGATGGTCAGCTCTCTCCTGGGGGAAGACCTTAAACGGATTCTCCCTGTGATTGAACCCGATCTTTCCGATTCAGGTACCTTTGATAACGTGTTGGAACTTCTATACATGGGAGGACGCAGTCTTCCCGAAGCCATGATGATGATGATTCCAGAGGCGTGGCAGAATCATCCTGCCATGCCTAAAAAGAAGAGAGAATACTATGAGTTTCAGAGTTGCATCATGGAACCCTGGGACGGCCCCGCTTCCATCCTCTTTACCGATGGACAGGTGATTGGAGCAGTTCTCGACCGAAATGGATTGCGCCCCAGTCGCTATATAGTCACCGAAGATGATCGGGTGATCCTATCCAGTGAGGTGGGAGTGTTGGATCTCGATCCTTCTCAGATTCGAGTAAGGGGGCGGCTTCAGCCGGGGAGGATGTTCCTGGTAGATTTCCGGAAAGGGAGGATTGTGGAGGATGAAGAAATAAAAGAAGAAATCTGTGGAAAACATCCCTATGGAGAATGGCTTCGGGCTCATCGGATCACCCAGGAGGAACTTCCCGTAAAGGGTGAACCCCACGGCTTCTATCCTCAAACGATCTTGGAGCGGCTGCGACTCTTTGGGTATACCTTCGAGCATGTGCGACTCATTTTAAAACCCATGGCCGATAGCGGCAAAGAACCATTGGGATCCATGGGGAACGATACTCCCTTGGCATGCTTATCCGACAAACCTCGAATAATCTATGACTATTTCAAACAGCTATTTGCCCAAGTAACTAATCCGCCGATAGATTCCATCCGGGAAGAGGTGGTGATGAGTTTGGAGTCTTACATTGGGCCGGAAAAAAATCTATTGGAAGAGACCCCAGAACATGCAGCCCGGTTGAAACTGTCAACCCCCTTTCTTACCAACGAACAGCTCAATTCCCTCAAGCACTTAGACCACAAGGGTTGGAAAGCGTTAACCGTGGACATTACGTATCCTGTAGAACCAGGAGATGAAAGGAGCTTACTTCAATGCTTGGATAGGATCTGTCGAGAGGCTGAGCAGGCCATCGAGGGAGGTTATAGCCTGTTGATCCTGAGTGATCGAGGTGCAGGCCAAGACAGGATTCCTCTCAGTGCTTTGATGGCCGTAGGGGCGGTACACCATTACCTTGTCCGCGTGGGAAGAAGAACCCAGATCGGAATCGTTCTTGAAACAGGAGAACCAAGGGAGGTGCATCACTTCTGCATGTTGGTAGGATACGGTGCAGATGCCATCAATCCGTATCTGGCGTTCGAGGCGATGTGGAAAATGCAGAGGGATGGTAACCTCAGAAAGGAATTGACCGATGAGGAGATCGTTTCGAATTATATCCATGCCCTGGAAAAGGGGATGAAGAAGGTATTTGGAAAGATGGGGATCTCCACATTGGAAAGTTACAAAGGATCCCAAATTTTCGAAGCAGTGGGTCTTGGAAAAGAAGTGATTGACCGTTGTTTTGCCGGTACTCCTTCTCGAATCGGTGGTGCGGGGTTCGATGTGTTAGCTACCGAGGCAAAAAGACGCCATTCTCTTGCCTATCCCAAACGGCCGATCCCTAAGGGGTTGGAATACCTGAATCCTGGGGAGTACAACTGGAGGGCGGAGCAGGAAAAGCACATGTGGGATCCTGAGTCCATTGCGTTCCTCCAGATTGCGGTGCGGTACAATCGGCCGGATGCGTACCGAACCTTCCAGGAACGGCAAGATGCTCGCACCAAGAATCAAACTACCCTCCGAGGACTTTTAAGGTTCAAACCTACCCGATCAATTCCCCTGGAAGAGGTAGAGCCTGTTTCCAGTATCGTGAGAAGGTTCGTAACGGGCGCCATGAGTTATGGCTCTATTTCCAAGGAAGCGCATGAAACCCTTGCGATCGCAATGAACCGATTAGGAGGAAAATCGAACACTGGGGAAGGGGGAGAAGACCCTGAACGGTTCCAACCCTTGCCCAATGGAGACTCGAAACGTTCCGCCATCAAGCAAGTAGCATCGGGAAGGTTTGGGGTTACGATCGAGTATCTGGTCAATGCGGATGAACTGCAGATCAAGATGGCACAGGGAGCAAAGCCAGGCGAAGGGGGAGAGCTACCGGGACACAAGGTAGTAGGGGAAATCGCCAAGACCCGGCATACAACCCCCGGAGTCATGTTGATCAGTCCTCCTCCTCACCATGACATTTATTCTATCGAGGACCTTGCTCAACTGATCTTCGATTTAAAAAATTCAAATCCTCGAGCTCGAATAAGCGTAAAATTGGTTTCCGAGATTGGGGTTGGTACCGTAGCAGCCGGCGTGGCAAAAGCGCATGCGGATCATATCCTTATATCAGGACATGATGGAGGAACAGGGGCTTCTCCCCTTACGGGCATCAAGCACGCAGGCCTTCCCTGGGAACTGGGATTGGCGGAAACCCACCAGACGTTAGTAATGAACGATTTGAGAAGCCGGGTTGTTCTTCAAACGGATGGGCAGCTGAAAACTGCTCGAGATGTGGTAATCGCGGCGCTTCTCGGAGCGGAGGAATTCGGGTTTGCGACGGGAGCTCTCATTAGCATGGGATGCGTCATGATGAGGAAATGCGAGAAGAACACCTGTCCAGTGGGAATCGCAACGCAGGATCCAAGATTACGGGCCAAGTTCGCGGGTAAACCAGAACACGTGATTCGGTTCTTTACGTTCTTGGCAGAGGACATTCGACAGCTGATGGCACAGCTGGGATTTGCTCGATTCAACGATATGATCGGTAGGGTTGATCTTCTAGAAATAGATGATCGGGTATTGGGGTGTAAGTCGAAATACATCGATCTCTCTAAACTGCTCACCCCAGCTCGGAAATACAATTCAGAAACCAAGGTATACTGCTGCAAATTCCAGGATCATGGAATCGAATGGGTTCTGGATCAAAAGATTCTTGCTCAAGTGCAAGGAGCAGTTCTCGAAAGGGAGCAAGTTCAGATCCATCAGGAAGTTCAGAATACTCACCGAGCAGTAGGTACTCTCTTGAGTCACCATATCGCTAAACGGTGGGGAAGTCGAGGTCTGCCGGATGGAACGATTCACATTAAAACCTATGGGTCGGCAGGACAGAGCTTTGGAGCCTTTCTCGCAAAGGGGGTAACTCTCGAATTAGAAGGAGAAGCGAACGACTACGTGGGGAAAGGACTTTCTGGGGGCAGAATTATTGTATATCCCCCACGGAAAGCCCGGTTCATTCCTGAACAGAATATTCTGATAGGGAATGTCGCCCTCTATGGAGCTACCAGTGGAGAAGCCTTTTTCCGGGGAGTAGCGGCTGAACGGTTCTGCGTTCGAAACTCCGGAGCCCTCGCCGTGGTAGAGGGAGTCGGTGACCATGGATGCGAATACATGACAGGGGGTCGAGTCGTTATCCTTGGCTCTACGGGGCGTAACTTTGCGGCGGGAATGAGTGGAGGAATTGCTTATGTATGGGATCGAGAAGGGAATTTTCTTCAGAACCTAAATAAGGAAATGGTAGAAGTAAGCGCATTGGAGACGGAAGAGGATGAACAAATTATCCTTGATTTGATTGAAAAGCACCTGAACTTTACCGGTTCCTCTGTGGCTCAATGGGTTTTGAATCAGTGGAAGGAGGAACGGAACAAGTTCCTTAAGATCATCTCTCCAGAGTATCGGAGGGCGTTGGAGCTTTCGAAGAAAAGTGAATTGGAGGCCGTGCATGGGTAAGCCTACAGGATTCATGGAGTACTCTCGTAAGGTCGTTGAAGATATCCCTCCACTAGAACGATTGAAGCATTTCAACGAGTTTCATATCGAACTGGAAGAGCCCGAACGGATTCGACAGGGAGCTCGGTGCATGGACTGTGGAGTACCCTTCTGTCACAGTAGTTTTGGGTGCCCTATCATGAACCTCATACCAGAATGGAACGATTTCATCTATCAGGGTCGCTTTGAAGAAGCTTTCTGGAGACTCCGAGCTACCAACAATTTTCCAGAGTTTACCGGTAGGGTATGCCCGGCACCGTGCGAAACAGCTTGTGTGCTTGGAATCAATGAACCTCCTGTAACGATCAAGCACAACGAATGTTTCATCATCGATCGAGCGTATGAATCGGGATGGATGGTTCCCCGAATCCCACCTGTACGCACCGGGAAGCGGATTGCCATTGTAGGGAGCGGACCTGCAGGACTCGCGGCCGCAGACCAATTGAACCAGGCGGGACATGGAGTGACGGTGTTCGAACGTTCCGACCGAATCGGCGGACTTTTAATGTACGGGATTCCCAACATGAAATTGGACAAGACCCTGGTGCAGAAGAGAATTCAAATCATGGAGTCCGAGGGGATAGAGTTCCGTACCGACTGTTGGGTAGGAAAGAATGTGGATCCCGAAAAACTAGTGGCGGAGTACGATGCAGTGATCCTAGCGGTGGGATCTACCGTTCCACGGGATATGCAGGTACCTGGCAGGAACCTGAAAGGGATCCATTTTGCCATGGAGTATCTGACTTCCAGCACCAAACACCTTTTGGATCGAAAGAAATTGAATGGAAGCGCCCTTTCGGCGAACGGTAAGCACGTGGTAGTGATAGGGGGTGGAGATACGGGCAATGACTGTCTAGGTACTGCCTTGCGACAGGGATGCAAAGGTATCAAGAACTTCGAACTCCTGCCCAAACCCCCTCTGACTCGCACCGAAGAGTTTCCCTGGCCTCTGTATCCCAGAGTCTTGAAGGTAGATTATGGTCACGAGGAGGCGATAGCTAAATTCGGAGAGGATCCCCGGGAATGGGGAATCCTGACGAAAGAGTTCATCGGCGATGGTCAAGGAAATGTGAAGGGAATTCGTACTGTCCGAGTTGAGTGGACAAAGGATCCCAGTGGAAAACCAGTTATGAAGGAAATACCCAACACTGAAGAGATCTGGAAGGCGGACCTCGTGTTGCTGGCTTTAGGGTTTTTGGGACCGGAAGGGGAGACTCTGGACGCTTTTCGGGTAGAAAAGGATCCCAAGTCTACCATAAAGGCGGAATATGGTAGTTTCTCTACCTCCCATCCTAAGGTGTTTGCTGCCGGGGACGCTCGTAGAGGACAATCTCTCGTGGTGTGGGCTATTCATGAAGGAAGAAAAGTAGCCAGGTCGGTGGATCTTTTCCTTATGGGTGAAACTTACCTACCTTGACGCTTACGCTCTTCTATGGTATAGAATCCTCTGCAAAAAACTCGAGTGGGAGTGGAAGATGTACGTATTGGTGGAAATCAAAGGAAAACAGTATAGAGCAGAAGCTGGATCGGTACTGAAGGTAGATAGGATTCCTGAGGAAAAAGGTGCGGCTCTGGAATGGAAAAGCGTCCTTCTCGTAGGGAAAGAGGGGAATGTTTCGGTGGGGAATCCCTATGTTTCGGGGGTTACGTTGAAAACCCGGGTGGAAGACCACGGCCGAGACGCAAAGATCATTGGGTTTAAATACAAGAAACGGAAGAACTATAGAAAGCGGTGGGGACACCGCCAGCAATACACATTATTGAAAGTAGAGGAAATTCTAGGGGTATAGGGTGATTCAGGTACGGGCCTCTGTACAGGGGAACGGTTGCCTTCGAACCCTGGAAGCTACTGGCCATGCTTCTAAAGTGGCGTCCGGGTTTAGTCCGGTTTGTGCTGCAGCGACGGCCATCCTGCGCACGGCAGGGGAGCTTCTCGGCACAGAAAAGGAGTTAGAGGTGCGGGTTTCCGCTCCAGAGGAAGGCAGGTTTATGGTTCAAGTAGGAGAAGTGCCTTCCCAGAAGGTTGACCGTATCCAGGGGATTACCGCTTTTCTTCTGTTTGGGATACAGAGGTTGGCAGAAGATGCGCCCAATGAAGTTTCTTTCATATTCGAAGAGGGAGTGTAAGGTATGGCACATAAGAAGGGTGGTGGAAGTTCGAAAAACGGTCGGGATTCCGCTGGCAGAAGGTTGGGAGTAAAACGGTTCGGAAACGAGATCGTCAAGGCGGGCGAAATTTTGGTTCGCCAGAGGGGAACCGTTATCCATCCAGGGAAGAATGTTGGACGGGGAAAGGACGACACGCTCTTTGCTCGGGCAGCAGGAAAAGTAATCTTCAAAACTCTACGAGGGAAAAAGATCGTCACCATTGAACCGATTGAGTAAGCGGTGGCTTGTCAGTGCATCATTTCATAGATGAAGTCATTCTCGAAGTTTCGTCCGGTTCCGGAGGGCCGGGGTGCGTATCTTTCCGAAGGGAAAAATACGTTCCCAAAGGAGGTCCGGATGGTGGAGATGGGGGAAAAGGCGGGGATGTTGTTTTCGTGGTGCGAAAAAATTTAAAGACTCTAAGACATCTAAAGAAAAATCCTATTTTAAAAGCGCAGAATGGGTTTCCTGGGGAAGGGGCTCTCCGGCACGGCAAGGATGGGGAATCCATTGAAATTCCAGTTCCTCCTGGTACTGTGATAAAAGATGCAGAAACAGGGGAAATCCTAAGGGATTTCACCGAAGAGGGAACCACCTGGGTGTTCCTTACCGGAGGGAGGGGTGGAAAGGGGAACGCTCATTTCAAGTCCGCTAAGCACCAAGCCCCTCGGTTTGCCCAAAAAGGGCAAAGCGGAAAAACTGCGCGGGTAAAGGTAGAGTTGAACATCATTGCCGATATTGGTTTTGTCGGTTTCCCCAATGCAGGCAAGTCGAGCCTATTGAAAGCCCTAACCAATGCGAGACCAGAGGTTGCGCCGTATCCCTTTACTACGAAAACACCCCACCTGGGAGTTTTAACTGTGGACGAAGAGGATATAGTTCTCGCAGATATTCCCGGCATTTTGGAAGGAGCTTCAACTGGGGTGGGGCTAGGGATCAAGTTCTTGCGGCATATAAGTAGAACGAAAGGGTTAGCTTTTCTAATAGACCTCTCCCAACCAAATTTTTTGGAACATTTCGATATATTACTTAAAGAAGTGGGAGAGTTCTCTCCAGAATTGGCACGGCGAAAAAGGGTCCTGGTGGGTACAAAAATAGATTTGTTGGAATCTCTAAATCCTTTAGAAGAGTTAAAACGCAAGTATCCAGACGAACGGGTATTAGGCATATCTTCCATTACCCGACAAGGTTTGGATGCCCTCGTTCGAGAGTTTTTCCGATTGGCTAAAGAGGAAGGATGAAGGGATGAGACTGGCTCTTCTAGGGGGCACCTTCAATCCCATTCATATTGGGCATCTCTATATAGCAGAAGAAGTTCTTGTTTCACTGGGATACGACCGAATCGTATTCGTGCCTTCCTATCGTCCTGCTCATAAAACGGTAAGTGAAAAGGATGATCCTCAAAAAAGGTTGGAAATGGTTCGGCTGGCTACGGAGGGCAGGGAAGAGTTCATCGTGGAGGATTGTGAGATCCTACGGAAAGACACCTCGTATACGATGGACACCATTGAATACCTGTACCGCCGATATCCCGTGACTGGAAAGATTGGACTCATCATAGGAGAGGACCTAGTGCCGGGTTTCCCTACCTGGAATAGGGTGGATCGTTTATTGAAAGAAGTAGAGATCATTGTCGCTTACAGGACGAAACGGGCACCATTCCCTTACCCTGTACAAGTGCAGTACATAGAGAACCTGGTGATTCCCATCTCCTCTTCCGAGATACGAGCTCGGATCAAAGCAGGGAAAGCCTTTCGATACCTGGTTCCAGACGCTGTGTACCGGTATATTCGGGAACATGGGTTGTACCAGTATGAGTAGGGTAGATTTAGAATCATCCATCCAATCCTACCTTCGATCTACTCTTTCCCCCAAACGACTCATCCATTCGTTGAATACCGCAGAATTGTGTAAAAACCTGGCAGCTCGATTTGGTTTAGAACCCCAAAAGGGGCATTGGATTGGGTTGCTCCATGATGCGGCCCGGGAGCTACCCCCGGAAGAATTGTTGCAAAGAACCCAGTCCTTGGGGATCCGGCCCGATCCTCAGGAACAGGAAAACCCTATCCTTCTCCACGGTATAATTTCAGCCGAAATCGCCCGTTCTCGCTTTGGAATCGAAGAACGAGAACTGTTAGAGGCTATCCGTCATCATACGCTGGGCAAGCCGGGTCTCCACCCATATGGCAAAGTGCTCTACGTGGCTGACTATATCGAACCTTCCAGGACCTTCGTGGACGATACGTTCAGATCCAGAATACTTGCCCTGTCATTAGACGAAATGCTTTTAGAAATCCTCGAAGAAGAGAAAAGGTTTCGAAAAAACCTTGCGTCGATTACTCAGGAAATGTACGATGAACTAAAGGGTAGAAGGGTTGAAAGGGCATAGTCGAACAAAGTTCGATACAGGACTCATTTTCTTGGCCTCGGTGTTTGTCATCCTTTTGGTTAGTGGGCTTTACATCTATCAACAAGTCCGAGTGGATCCAGTGACTACTTCTATACAACAGGGGAAACCCTTTGCGGTTCAGCTGATGATCCACGATGGGAAAGAATTAAAGTATACTGAGCTATTTTTTTACAGCCCTTTGACAGGTAGGGCTGCCTTATTGGATATTCCTGGAAATCTTGGGATTATCCTTCCCCAAGCAAAAAAGGTTGGTAGAATCGATTCTCTATATAAGATAAGTTCTATAGAACCGTACCGGGATGCGATCGAGACCATTGTCAAAGAAGAAATTCCTTTCTTTCTAGAGATATCCTTTCCGCAGTTGGAGCGGCTTATCGACCTCCTTGGGGGAATAGAGGTGTTCGTGGCTAATTCCCTTGAAATGGATATGAAAGGAAGAAAAATTCAACTCCCCTCGGGCAACCTTCATCTGGATGGAGGGAAGGCGATGGTGTATCTATCCCTCCAGGATTCTGAAGAATCAGATATCGATCGGATCATCCGGATCCAGAAATTTCTACAATCCCTCTTCAAGAAAATAGGTGAATCAGTTGATTTCTTCACTCACCCTGACGTGATCCCATATTTAAAAGAATATGTTCGAACGGATATGGAGACTCGGGGGCTTCTTGCCTTTCTAAGGGAGATGAGAAAACTTGACGTTGAGAGAATGGCTTTTCAACGAGTGTTGGGAAATCTGCGAAAGGTAGAAACCGAAGAACTCCTCTTTCCCCATTTCGAGGGACAGCTCCTTAGGCAAACGGTAAAGAAAATGCTGGAAACCTTAGCTAGCACTGAGGGGGTTCGGGGAGAAGATGCAGGCCTAACATTGGAAATTCTGAACGGTACGAAGATACCAGGCTTGGCCCGAAGAACCCGAGAAATCTACCAGAGTTTTGGGTTTGATGTAGTCTCTTATGGGAATGCGGAAACTCAAGAGGTAGAAAAAACAGTTGTCATCGATCGGAAAGGGAATCGGGATGGGGCCGCAAGGATAGCCTCGATCATAAAATGCACTAATATAGTAACAGGCCCCTCTTCTTTTGGGGGACAAAAAAATGCCGATATTACCATCGTCCTAGGAGGAGATTTCGATGGAAGATACTGTAAGTAACAGTACGGTTGTGTTGGAAATAGCCAGATTCATCGAAGAACACAAGGGAAAAAATACCGTAGTCCTTTATCTAGGACCTCGATGTTCCTTTACTGATTATTTTATCATTACTACTGTAACCAGCGAAGGACATTTAAGGGGTTTATTCAATAATTTGCTTGCTTTCTTAGAAGAAAGGCATATAGAACTGTTTAGGAAAAAGAAGAACTTGGATGACGTAGGTTGGCAATTGATAGATTGCGGTACCTTCGTCATCCATCTTATGACAGAAGAAAAGCGTTCTTTCTACGACTTAGAAAAACTTTGGTTCGAGTGTGAACGATTAAGTTACTCTTCGTCTTCAAAGTCTTCATAATCCATATCATCTAAGTCTTCTTCGTCGTAATCCTCGTCCTCCAAATCTTCATCTTCATCCAGATCGTCTTCTAGGTCTTCGAAGTCTTCATCTTCGTCTTCATCATAGAAGTCTTCATCCTCATCGTCGTAGTCATCGAAATCTTCTTCATCCTCTTCGTCTTCATCATACATGAAGGTAATGAGGTACTCTTTTTCCAGTTCATCTTGTAAGGCCATAGCGCTCCCCCCTCGATTGACCCTAAGGTCGAATTCTCCTGAAAATCTAAGAGAAGAATAGAGGTCTGTCAACTGTTTTATTCACCACTTAAGGCTACGAAAAACCGAAGGGTCCCAAAATCTCCTTGGAGAGCTTTTTCCATAGTTGTTACCGGCAAGGGCAGGGAAACGGTGATACCCTTCCCTATGAATATGGTAGGGGGGGTGATCATGCAATTCATCCCACAGGTTTCCAACTTGACGATCGCCTTCCCTGCAATCTGGTTCACGATTTCTCCAATGGTTGCTCGATGGAAAGGTCCAAAATCGATTTCGTCGAAAGTAACACCGAGACGAGAGGCCATGCCGGAAACAAGATTGCGGGCGGTTCCTATTTCAGACTGTAACACGAAATATCCTCGCAGGGCTCCTGTGATTCCGAGACTGCTGGTAAGCTCGTATGTTTGGGGGTAGGATTCGGAAATTCTTCTAAGTGGTAGCTGGATCTCTTGAAAAAACTCCAAAGCTGCGGTCAAGAAATGGTCCGTATACACACTGGTTTCCTTCTTACTTTTCCTATTCAGTGTACCTTTTTCTTTTAATAATAGCAAATATTTTTAAAATTTCTTGCCTTTTCCCTTGGAACTCCGTACAATTCCTCACCAACTAGGGGGTTAGGAATGATGACTGACGAAGAATGGAAATCCTTCAACCGATTGCTAGATCTAGCATTAGAGGAAGATATTGGAATTAGGGGAGATATTACCTCTGAAGCCATCTTTGGGAAAGAACGATGCACTTGCAAATTAGTGAGCAAGGATTACGGTATTCTGGCAGGAATTGAATGTTTCCATCAGGTTTTCCAGCGAATCGATCCGGAAGTCGAATATATGGAGACTCTCGAAGATGGAGTCGAGCTTTCTCCCGGAATGGTAGTGAGTCGGCTGATGGGTCCTACGAAAAGTATTTTAAAAGCAGAGCGAACCGCATTGAATTTTGTGGGATATCTATCGGGAATAGCCACCGCTACACATCGGATGGTTCTTGCCGCGAGAGATAAAGGGAAGACTGTAATCCTAGATACTCGAAAAACCCTACCAGGATACAGGGCTTTAGCTAAGTATGCCGTACGCGTAGGTGGGGGAAAAAACCATCGGTTTGGCCTGTACGACATGGTGCTCATCAAGGACAACCATATCGATGCGGTAGGGTCCCTTTCCGAAGCAGTAAAGAGGGTTCGGGATCGATGGGGTAACGAGTTCCTTATCGAAGTAGAGTGTCGTACTTTGGAGGATGTGAGAGAAGCCGTCGAAGCGAGGGTGGATCGAATCCTATTGGATAACATGGATGTAGAGACTACCAGGACTGCAGTGCAGTGGGTAGGTGGACGGGTCCCCTTGGAAAGTTCGGGTGACATGACCGTTGAACGGGTAGGAGAATATGCAGCCGCCGGAGTAGATTTCATTTCCGTAGGTAGAATTACCCATTCGGTTTCTTCCTTCAATTTTTCTCTTCAAGTAGAAGGGGGAAGCAGATGAAGCCGCATCAATCGTTCTACGATGTCCTTGTGATCGGTTCAGGAATCGGTGGATTGAGTTGCGCTATCTCCGCAGCGGAAAATGGACTCTCTGTAGCAGTAATCTCGAAAGAGGCCGACTTGGAAGAATCCAACACGTTCCATGCTCAAGGGGGAATCGTTGAGCGGGGGGTGGAGGATTCCCCCAAACTTTTATACGAAGATATTTGCAGAGCTGGAGCTTATCTGAACAATAGAGAAGCCGTGCGCTTCGTGGCGGAGAAGGGACCTCTGTTCGTTCGAGAGTATTTGGTAGATAAAGCAACAGTACCCTTCAATCGAACCCCATTAGGGGAACTGGCCTATACCCGAGAGGCCGCTCATTCGGTTCGAAGGATCCTGTATGCGCAGGATTCAACCGGAAAATCCATCGAAACAAGCCTTCTCGCCTACGCAAAAAGCGTTTCGGGAATCGAGTTCTTTCCCTGCACCATGGCTGTGGATATCCTGACCAATTGCCATAATTCGACGGATCCACAGGAACGGTATCGACCCTTGCGAGCTTTAGGAGCCTATCTGTTGGATATTCCTACATACCAGATCTATCCTCTTTTCGCCTCCCATGTGGTGTTGGCCACAGGAGGAGTGGGAAATCTATTTCTCCATACTTCCAACCCGAAGGGTGCCACGGGGGATGGGATCGCCATGGCTCTACGAGTAGGATGTGAAGTGATCAATGCGGAATATCTTCAGTTTCACCCTACCATCCTTTTCCATCGGGATAAGCAACGGTTTCTCATTACAGAAGCCTTGCGTGGGGAAGGAGCGAGGCTACTAAACCGTAGAGGGGAAGCCTTCATGGAACGGTATCATCCATCGATGAAAGATCTGGCACCTCGAGATGAAGTGTCCCGGGCCATCTTTCGAGAGATGGCCATCGATGGAAGTGGATACGTATTTTTGGATGCCACCGCATGCCATGTGGACCCGAAAGAACGGTTCCCCATGATCTTTGAAGTATGTGCTACGTTGGGAATCGATATCCGCAAGGATCCCATACCCGTGGTTCCTGCGGCACACTATTTCTGTGGTGGAATAAAGGTGGATTTGGATGGGCGTACCGCCATCAAAGGACTCTATGCAGTTGGCGAGAACGCCTGCAACGGTATTCATGGAGCGAATCGACTCGCGTCTATTTCCCTACTGGAGTCTTTAAGTTTCGGAATTCGCTGTGGTAGGTACCTATCTACTCATCCTCTTCCTGTAAAAGCGAGACTGCTCCGTTCCATTCCCGAATGGGTGTATCCCAAGGAAGAGGAGGAATTCGATCCCATTCTCATTTCCAACGATCTACTCAGCATTCAGACCCTTATGTGGAACTACGTAGGGATCATCCGGACAAAGAAACGATTACTTCGAGCCCTATCTGATCTGAACTATATGAACCACCGGATCGAACAATTTTATAAAGAAGCTCGAGTGACAAGAGAATTGTTGGAACTTCGAAATGCTGTGTTTACGGGATTGGCAATTGCTCGGGCAGCGTTACGGAACAACGAATCCATTGGATGCCATTACAGGGAAGACTGAATCCAGTTTGACAGAAGATCGTTTTTTTGTATAATACCATCCGGTATGGGAGATAGGGTGCGTGTACTGGCTCCCGCGAAGGTAAATCTACATCTGGAAGTGTTTCCTCCGCGGGAAGACGGTTATCACCCCATTCTTTCCCTATTCCAGTCCATCTCCTGGTATGATGAACTGGTGATTCGATCTTTGAAAGAAAAGGATACGTGCGAAATCGAGGGGGAGTGGTCCATCCCGCGGGAAGAGAACCTAATATGGAAAGCGGTAATTGCTTTTCGCAAGGTCACTGACTTGCACGGAGGAGTGAGAATCATCGTAAAAAAGAGTATTCCTATGGGTGCGGGATTGGGAGGGGGGTCTTCCGATGCGGCCTCTACATTGTTGGGAATGAATCAATTGTTCGGAAATCCCTTGAAGGAGGAGGAGCTCTCCGATTTAGGGGCAACTCTGGGTAGTGATGTTCCATTTTTTTGTCGAACTTCCCTGGCTATTGTTTCTGGTAGGGGAGAAAGAATCGTTCCCATCAGAGGGCGGAAGGATTACAAGGTAGTAGTGGTAATTCCACCTTTTCAGGTGTCTACCCGTGAAGCGTACCAATGGATCGATCAGGAAAAGGGTTGGACTCAACCAAGGGAAAGCAAAACAGGAGAGAATCTGGAAACCCTACTCCTAGGGCCAATCGAAAAATGGAATTTTTTCAATGCTTTTGGACCTGTTTTGGAAGATCGGTATCCTGTATATCGAGAAATCCGTAGGATCTTACATGAAACGGGCGCGATTTTCAGCTCGATTTCGGGCAGTGGTTCCAGCATGTTTGGAGTGTACGGCGCAGAAACAGATGCTCGCAAAGGAGAGGAAGAACTAAAGCAACACTTTTCTATGGTTAAAGTTACGATTCCTCTTGATAGGAGGCCAATCCCCATATTAGAATAGCTTTGCAACGAACGTTTGGTAAAAAGGAGTCCTTCAATGCAGATTACAGACATCCGGATTCGGAAGGTGACCACGGAGGGTAAGTTGAAGGCGTATGTTACCGTTACCTTTGATAACTGTTTCGTTGTACATAACGTAAAGGTCATTGAAGGTAAAACGGGGATCTTCATCGCGATGCCTAGTCGGAAAACGAAAACGGGGGAATACAAAGATGTGGCCCATCCTATCAACTCCGAGTTTCGGAACGAGTTGCAAAAACGTATCCTGACCGCATATTCAGAAATGGGAGAATCGGCAGAGACGACAGAAGCGGAGCCCGAGGACAAATAGTTTTTTCGGGTTTACATATACACCTCGTTGGGACGTCGGCAAGCGGTTAAGCCTCCGGGTTTTGATCCCGGCATACGTAGGTTCGAATCCTACCGTCCCAGAGAAAACTTTTAGATGGATAGAAACATTGAAATAGAAGGAGTAAATCGTGGAAACTGTAGCATTTTCGGCAGTAGAGCGAAAAGAACTAAAGAAAAGTGCAACGAGACGGTTGCGAAAGGAAGGGATGATTCCTGGAATCGTGTATGGGTATGTAGGGGAAATACCTATCGCTGTAAATGCCCATGATTTCAGGTCAAAGTTCCATCGGATATCGGAGAACACAATCATCAACTTGCAAGTTGGCGATAAGACCTATGATGTGCTTATAAAAGATTATCAGACCAATATCATGAAAGGAACCATCGAGCATTTGGACTTTTATGCTCTCCGGAGTGATAAACCCGTTCGCACTCGAATACCGTTGCATTTAGTAGGTTCCTCCAAAGGTGTCCGGGAAGGAGGTATCCTAGAAGTCCAACTGCATGAGTTGGAAGTGGAATGTTTACCAAAAGATCTTCAGAACCAAATTACTGTGGACATTACCAACTTAGAGAGTGGGCATGCCCTCCATGTGAAAGATTTGAAAATTCCTTCAGGGATAAAAGTGCTCTCTTTACCCGATCAGGTAGTAGTTTCCGTAGTCCACGCCAGAGCCGAAGTGGCTGCTCAACCGGCTGCTGAAGCTGCTGCATCCACTCCGGCAGCGGAAGCTGCGGCGCCAACGCCAGAAGGAGCAAAACCGACAGCAGCATCCAAGCCAGCCGCAGAAAAAAAATAGGAGAGTTCTCTGGATCTCTTGGTTCTCGGATTGGGAAATCCTGGGACGATGTATCAACACACCCGTCATAATGCAGGATTTTGGGTGGTAGAACATCTGAGCAACATCCTCCAGGTTCGCATGAAGAAACCTGCATTGAAAGCGTATCAGATAGGTAAAGGAAGGGTTGGAGATCAAACTCTATACCTAGCGAAACCACTGACCTA
The DNA here is from genome assembly GCA_937140905.1 of uncultured Spirochaeta sp. Lineage (GTDB taxonomy): Bacteria > Spirochaetota > Spirochaetia > DTKZ01 > DTKZ01 > DTKZ01. The sequence continues at coordinate 357 of CAKZQO010000148.1, read as the reverse complement.
TATGAATAGATCAGGTGAGGTGGTGCAACCTCTCTTGAAGTATACCGATCTCCCCCTCTCATCTCTCCTGGTAATCTGTGACACCCTTGATTTGCCTCCAGGAAGGATACGTCTTCGAAAGAAAGGATCTTCTGCTGGTCACAATGGATTGAAGTCCATCATTGCGGCTCTAGGGAATGGAGATTTCATGCGGCTCTACGTTGGAATCGGAAGGCCATCGGGTGGAATGTCAGTGGTGGACTACGTACTGGGAAGACCCAGTTCGGACGAGCGGCCCCTGTTGGAAGAAGCAGTAATCCGGGCTGGTAACGCAGTACTAGGTATCTTGGAGAAAGGCCCTGAAGCGGTGATGAATGA
>CAKZQO010000147.1 GCA_937140905.1 uncultured Spirochaeta sp. | reverse complement strand
CGTGAACCAGCAACCCTCATCCTCAATCTGGTACAGTTCCATGTCTGCAGCCTGTAGGAGCTCCAGGATATTGATATAACTGTACCGGGCCTTTACCAATTTGAGGAAATTATTAATGATGACACTGTTGTAAAGCTTATCCATGCATGGGCCTCTTAAAGATGCTTTCCAAAGCTTTGAAATAATCATCCGTTGCTTCCATGCTCAAGACCCAGAGGGTGTACGTTTTTTCGTACGGAAGGCTTCGTTCCCGCATATAACTTTCAGGATACACTAAAATAGGCATTCTGTCTTTCAAGAAATACCGTCTCAGACTTTGCAAGGCATGGAACAGAACCTTTGGATCTAAACGATCCGGTTCGAGAACAAAGGCATGAACGCAGTTCGTTAAGTTGGATAGATTCAGCCCCGCATTGGATCGGACTACCATGAAAATCGCCTGGCAAACCCCGTTTTGATGCACGGAAAAAAAGTACCGTTCCCTTTGGAAGCCCAACTCTCCGTATTCCTTGTTCAATTCCTCGTCTAGTTCTTTCCCCCCCACAAGGTCCAAGGCTTCGATCATCAGCCCACTGGATGTTTTCTCGTATATCCCCTGAAAAGCTTTAAGATCTTCCTCCTGAGCGGGGAACAATTGATAGAAGCAGTCTTCCTTTCCCATCTCGGGCGTAAGATGAAAATACGCGAAAGAGTCTAGGGAAGATCGTTTGGGATCGTTCATGTGATGGGCTACTCCTCCAAAGACCCGGTTGGGGAACTTGTTGTCGGGACGGAAATAACACATAACGTAATCCATCCGGGTGGAAGGATGAAGGTGAAACTCGTTCACATAGGTTCCCACCTGCTTTAGTACCACAATCCCGGCAAGGGGATGTCCTTCTTTCGAAGCTGCGTGGTGCTGGATCAGCCAGGACCGGGGATAGAACCGCAACATTGACATGTGAGCCGCCAGTGACCCGTGCTCCCGAAAGATGAAATACCGGGCAATGGAAGGACTTCGAGTATAGAGACTCTCGTAGGTTCGCTTGAACTCCTCCTTTTCCATCCGGATGGAATCGTATTTGTCCGCATAGAGGAACCCGCTCTCGAAGAAGAATTTCCATAGCTCCTCCGGATCTACTGGATTACAGACAAACGTATGGGGATCCTGAACCGGGTGCAGCAAGGCGGAGAGTCCTGCCTGATCTTCCAAGGATAGATCGAGGAACGCCATCCCACAACGAAGAACCTTGGGATTTTCTGGGACTACTTTTCGATACAGCACTTGAGCTTTACACCTAACGAATGTCCGGTTCGCTATCTCGATGGTGAGTTCGGGCACCAGCATCCCGGGCAACAGGAGGGAGGTATGGTACGCTTCCTCTACCGATACTCCCGTGCTGGAGAGATCGTACACGGGCAGATAGAGATCCTTCCCTGAAATGGGATGGTATATGCGGGCCACAGGGGAAGGAGTCAAGATTTGACGAATGGAACGGTATTGACGGGGACGATACCTTCGGATGGATGGTTCTGTAGGAGAAAGAAGGAGGGTTCGGTACCTTCCCTGCTTTCTGGTTCGGGAGATGCAGCAAGTTCCTGAATATATCAGTTCCCCATCCTTCCTCATGACGATCGTGCAGGGAGCCTCCTGGTTCAACCACTGGAGGGCTGGGTTCTCCTTTTCCACTAGACGCACCCGAAAACATTCCGGAGAAAAATCCTCCACTACTCCCTGGTACTGTACTCCAAACTGAAAGATTTGCACTTCCACCCCTTGCACGGGCGTGCGGAGGATCCGACGGGTGTTTTTTAAGATTCCCTGTTCGGGTAAATCAAAGGTAAGACCTGTGGAATCCAGCTGAAACCGCTGAGGCTCGATCCTTACCGGACGATGCACATCGTAGATCTGAATACTTTCTAAAACTAGAGAATGCGGGTATTGCTCGATGCTTTTCCCTTCCTCCCAGGTGCAATGTGCGGTTGTTTGGGTACAGATTTCCACGTGGAAGGAAAGACTTACCGTTGCCTGGGTTCGGGTATCCCGGAAAGATGCGTGGACCGGTCTTCCCTGGAAATGGTGGAAGTTTAAAAGATTGATGAGATCCTTCTTACAGAGTTTTTTTGTCTCCGTGTCTATGCTCAAGGGAATCTCTACCCGACACTAGTCTTACTTTTCTTTTCGGCAACTCCAAAGGGTTCCCTAAGTAGGTATTGGGGTAAAGAGTCTTCTCATCCGGCCTGGTTGAGCCCAATTCAACGTCCCTTGAGCTTGGAGTGCCAGAAGATAGGCTTCGATTTGGGGTGCCTGAAGCTTTTCTAACACTCGCTCCGCCTGTTGTAAGTTCTGGAAGGGTAAGTACCCGAAGAGGGATTGGTTCGCTTGCCATACACCTTTCCACAACCGGGGAACAAACGCTTTTCTGCCTGCCGCCTCCCACACAACCTTCCAGGGATAGAAACAGTAAGCACCAACCCCTAACAAAGCCCAAAAGTACCCTTTGCGGATCCATCGATGAATTAACACTCCTTTTCGGGCTTCGAGCCTAACCTTATGTCGAAGCATGAACTGCGCAAGGTAGGGGTTTTCCTCGATCTGCACGGGAGTCAAAGGCCGCCCATCCAGTTGATAGGGAAGGAACACCCATTTTTGGGGAACAGGTTCTTTTTCACGGAAGGACTCGGAGGTAAGGAGGGGAAACAGGTAGGTAGAGGGGAGTAGACAGGATAACGTGGGGTTAGAAACCTTCCAAACTCCTTCTTCTACTGTTTCCGCTGAATCGAAGAAGAACAGGTCGTTGGCTCCGCATGTATTGATCCCCTGTCTGGGGAAACTTTCCAGTGGAAGGGCGATTCTAGGGATTCCGTCGGGAAAAGGGTGCTCCCCTCGATAGAGCACCCAAGAGCTTTCAGGTCCCTCTATCGGGGTTGCCTTCCATGACTCTATTTCTTCGTTCCTCCTCATCCGGTATACTGGCACGGGGAACCTTTGTTCCTCATCCCGCTTGAGGGACACAAGTCCACCCCGGGTAGACACCCTCTGGAAAACTTTTTTCATGGGTAACTCTACCAGCTCCTGCACCCAGAAGGGCACCCCTTCACTCCGAAAGTTTCGGAACCCCTCTCCCGCTCCTTCGCCAAAGAATAAGGAAAGGGGTAGAAAGAACACGGCATTACCTCCGGTCCGAAGGAAACGAGAGATCGATACAAGCACAATGAGGGCGGAAAGATCTACCCGGGACCTGCCTAAAAGAGCCTGGTTCTTGTTCTTTACGAGAGAGTAACGGAGGAACAGTCCCTTGATCTGGTCCTTATAGGCCTCCGGGAGAGAGGCAAAAGTGATCCATGGCGGGTTTCCGAACAGGATATCTACCAGGGGAAACTGAGTAGGTTTGGCGGTAGCCGAGTTTTCCATCCCTTGGGAGCATCCCGCGTCATTGGAACCAATCTTTTTCGAGACCCTTGCACTATTGCACGTGTTAGCCCGTTCAATAGCTTGCAGTGTATGCTCTGTTTTAACCTCATCTGAACTTTGTAGGAGTATATCCGCTTCGATAAAGTTGCTTGTAACAAGTTCCACTCCGTATCGTTCCTTCATCCGCTGGAAGAATCGCTGGATTTTTTCCCTTCGTCGTTCGATGCCATAGAGGGTTCGGAGGGGTAGCTTTTCCACAGAAATACCTCGCCGGATACCCGCATACAGGAAGGCTTCCAGCAAGTTTCCCTCCCCCATCGTTGGATCCATAATCGTCGCCCCCTCTATCCAACGCTCCACTAGCCCGTACCGTTCCGCGGCCCACACTGCCCAGGGTAAGGGAGTGTTCACCTCCCCGATGGGGATATGGGAGATAGAAGGATTAACTTGTTTGCAGGCAACCGGATGGGTGAAATTTTTTAATAAAGGATCCCGAAACGTATTCTCAAGGGATAGGCCCTTTTTCATCCCCTTTTCAGTATCCAGCGAGTAACGGCATCACTCGGTCCTTCCCAATGGTAAGGATGAATCCCGCGAGCCGGGGGCCCCGATCCTTTCCAATGAGGATCCGGTACATGTCCACGAAGAACTGTTTGGGATCTACTCCGGATTCAGTACAGATCCGGTAGATCTCTTCGGCTAGAGTCTTCTCGTCCAACACAACTGCCTCGACTGAATCTGCGGCAGTCTCTGGAATCGAGGCACCTCCCGCGGCCTCTCCCTCGTTCAAAGCCGCTCCTGTGGTTGCCCCTGCGTTCGAGACCATTCTGGCTGTTGCCCCCAGCTTTTCTTCCAACAAAGCACGGAAAGCCTGCACTGCCCGCCTCGATTCTGCGGATAGAGGGATGGGGCCCTCTTCTGGTTTGCGGAGGGAGAACCGGAAATCCTCCGGGGCAAAGGAAGTGATCCAGGTCCAGGCGCACCGGGCTCGAACCCGCATCCGCTCCCGATCCTCTGGTTTCAAGTCGGGAAGCATATCGAGGGCCTTTTCGATGTCTCCTCCCGTGATCTGGAGAAGGTTACAGAGATGACGGAAAGGCACCTGGTAGGGCATTTGATTCGGCACTTCTCCTACCTGGGAAAGTTCGTAGATTCGCCGCTCCTTTTCCCGCCGCTTCTCGTCCGCTGGTTCGACCCCAAAGGCGATCCGTTCACACCGGTCGTAATCCTCGTAGATCTTGATCACGTCCAGGTCGAAGGAAATGGCGAACTCCGTGTTGGGCCGAGTCCCGGCAAAAAGGTACCGCGTGACCTCAGGGGTATACACAGCCAGCACATCTTCCAGGGAAATGACTTCCCCCGACGAGGAGGAGATCTTACCTCCCCTTCCCTTGATACTGATAAAATCGTACTGGAAACTGACGGGGGCCTCCCAGTCGTACACTTCCCGAACGATCTGGCTGGCTGTATCGAAGGATCCCCCTTCGCTATGGTGGTCCTTGCCGGCGGGTTCGAAATCCACCTTCTCGTACGCCCACCTCATGGGCCAATCCACCCTCCAGAGAAGCTTTACCAGACCGGTAGTCCGTAGATCCACTGTTTCGTGCCTGCTGCAGGAGGAGCAGGAGTACTCTACCCCATACCCACCATCCCACGATAGAACATCCGTCGTGTCCCTGTTACACCCTCCACAGAACACGGAAATGGGCCACCAGTCTGGTGGAAGGGGATCGGTACGATGGACGTTTAGGATCCGGCGGATCTCTTCCCGCTTTTCCAGGGCCCGCTTGATCTGCTCCGCGTAGAGGGAGGAACGGTACCGTTTGGCCTGATAAAGGTACTCGGGGTAGATACCCACTACAGGAAGGATCTGTTCCACCGCCACTTCATGATGACGGGCGTAGCTTTCTTCTTTTCCATAGGGATCGGGTACTAAGGTGATGGGCCACCGCAGGTGGGCTTGAAGCATTTCCTGCTGAGGCATGTTCTTGGGTACTTTCCGGAACACATCGTAGTCGTCCCACGAATAGATGAAGCGGACCTTCTTTCCCATTTCCCGCAAGGCCCGCACAACCAATTCTACCGAGATGATCTCCCGGAAGTTTCCTATATGGACTGTCCCCGATGGGGTAATCCCAGAGGCACAGGTGTAGAACTCTTTTTCTCCCTTCTCGCGAACGACCTTGGTAGCATACACGTCCGCCCAGTGAGAAGTTTTAGGTTGTAGGTGATTCATTGAGCTCTATTATAGAAAAAATGGAGGTTTGATCAAGGCGCCCGGTAAAATACTTTTTGCAGTAAAAGAGCATAATAATAATATTGAAAATGCATAATATAGTTTATATATTTTATGCTATGAGAACAACTATCGAACTACCAGACCAGCTGGTAAAGGAAGCCATGCAGGTTACACGGATTAAGAAGAAAACAGAACTCATCCGCAAGGCCCTACAGAATCTAGTACAACAAGCCAAAGTCGCTCAATTAAAAGAGTATTATGGGAAAATAGATCTGGATATAGATATGGACACTCTTCGTTCCCGATGAAACGAGTACTCGTGGATACCTCTGGTTGGATTTCCTTCTTTCGGGGGGAACCCCAGAGTAAGCCCCTCAAAGAATTGATTGAATATAATCTTCTATGCACGAATAATCTGATTCTTGCCGAGCTTATTCCAAGCCTCCTGGCGCGGAATGAACGGGAGGTTGTCTCTTTACTAGAAAGCATCTATCTTTTAGATCTCAACATCAATTGGAAAGAAATCGTAACCTTTCAAGTGAAAAATCTACAGAATGGTGTGAACAAAGTTGGCATTCCAGACTTGATTATCCTTCAGAACGCCCTCCAATACAGGGTACCCATTTTTACCTTAGACAAACACTTTCGAGAAATGGCGGCGCTGTTTCCGGTTACCTTGTATACAATTTAACCTTTTCATACAGCTCGTGAGGTCTTTGCAATACTTACCATAACCAGCCCTATTCCCTCTCGAACCTCGCAGCTACTCCACCTTCCAGCTGTAAGACCTCATATCCTGATTCTATCCGGCCCAAACGGATCAATCCCCGAGAATACCTAAAATCTTTGTAGAATAAAGCCAGATTGAGTATGTCTTTCATCTCCTAACCAGCCCTCCTGGCCGTATCGCCTTAAGTCCCGCCGCCACTAGGTACACCGCTCCGGCCAATACCACTACCACCGCGCCGGTGGGTAAATCGAAGATCCAACTCAAGGCCAACCCTCCAAAGGAAAAGAGGAAACTGAACACCACGCCCCACACCATGAGGGAGGCGAGGTTCCGGGCAAGGTGGGAGGCGGTTCCCGGCGGCAAAGTTAGCATGGCGATTACCATTACCAAGCCTATAAAGGTTTGTAAAAGTACCACTGCCATCGCTGTCAGGATAAGAATCGCCAGGAACAACCCCTCCGTGGGCACTCCCCGCACTTTCGCGAACTCTTCATCGAAGGCGGAAGCCTCCAGTTGGGGATAGAATCTATACGCGAGGAAGAGGACGACTACGTCTAGGATCGCTAAAAGGATCAGGTTCTGGGAAGAGATGAAAAGAATGTTCCCAAACAGGTAACTCATAAGATCCGTATATCCCGGCGTCTTTGCCAGGAACAGGATCCCCAAGCTCATCCCAATGGCCCAGATCGCATTGATGGCGGTATCCACCCTCTGTTTTGCCTTTAACGATACGAGGCCTATGATGAAGGCTGAAAGTATGGCAAAGACAAGGGCTCCCGCAAGGGGGGGGACATCTGGTACGATCCTATGGGCGGAGAGGAACAAGGCAAGCCCAATGCCTCCTAGAACCGCATGGGAAATCGACCCCGCAAGACCCGCGATCCGTTTCACCGTTACCACCGCTCCCACCACGCCAAAGAGGATCGACGAAAGGATTCCCGCGTAGAGGGCGTTTCGCAAGAAGGGAAGAGAGGGATCGAGGAGAGCGCTAAAAAACCCCCTCATAACTTCCCCCCTACATTGGAACTTACTTCGATGCAGCAACTATCTTCCGGTAATGCTTCCTCGTGGAGAACTTTGGCAACCTGCCCTCCGTACAGTTCGGGGGGACTTTCCGCTATCCGCATGGTTCGATGCTGGACTAACGCGTGCGCCTTACCATCTTTGGCCCGCTTTCCCACGCAGAGAACTCGATCCGTCAAGGCGGACACGAACTCCGTGTCGTGGGTAACGATAAGGATCGTGGTGCTTCCTTTAAGCTTCCCTAGCGTTTTATAGAGACGGGATTCGCTTTCTGCGTCCATATTGGTGGTAGGCTCGTCCATCACGAGGATCTCCGGTTCTGCCGCTAACGCCCGGGCTACCAGAACGCGACGCCGTTGTCCCCCAGAGAGGGCCGAGAAAGGACGAAAGGCAAGATCTTCCACTTCCACTTGAGCAAGAGCACGGTCCACCGCTTCTTCGTCTTCGGGGCGGAACCTTTGGAATCCACGGAGACGCCCCATACGAACCACTTCCCGAACGGAAATAGGAAAACTCGGATCATGGTCCGCATGTTGGGGAATATAGCCGATCCGCTCTCTAGCTTCCTCAGGACCCTTTCCCAGTATCTGAATTCCACCCTGGTTCGGTTTTTCAAGACCTAAAATGAGTTTTAGCACAGTGGATTTACCGGCCCCATTAGGACCCACGAGAGCGATGAACTCGCCCCGGTGAATATGAAAATGCACGTTTTCCAGCACGGGTATGTCCCCGTACGAGAACGCCACTCCTTCGAAGCGTACTACGATGTCCCTCTGTGCTTCCCTTTGAACCATGATCTCAACTCCTCTATCCGTCCGCCGAGATTGAACACGTCTCTTACGATGTGCAACAAAGCGATTCCTTTCATTGCGCAGCTTTTTTCAAAGCTTCTCCCATCTTTCGTATATTTTCAAGCCAGTTCTCCGAAAGAGGATCCAGGGCAACCACCTCCGCATTCAACTCCTTGGCAAGGGTTTTAGCCGCCTGAGTGGGAAACTGGGCTTGTAAGAAAATCACTTTTACCTTGTCCGCTCTTGCTTTCTGGATCAGGGTTGCAAGGGTTTGGGGATTCGGTTCCTTCCCTCCTGTTTCCACCGCTTGCTGAGCGATTCCAAACTCATCCAGAAAATACCCAAACGCCGGGTGGTACACGTACACGGATCTTCCCCTCAAAGACGATAGATCTCTCTTTAAACCTTCGAACTCCGATTCGATTTCCCGCACAAGAGCATCGTAATTCTTGCGGAACTCCCCTCCTTTTTCAGGAACCAACCAGCTCAACGCGTCTCGAACGTGTCCAGCAAGGATCTCAGCGGGCTCTTTCCCGAGCCACGTGTGCCGGTCCCGCTCTAGACCAAGGGTACGTGGCGTTTCTGTGGATTTAGCAATTTGATCCTCATGATCGTGCTCGTGGGCCTCCAGGGTGCGGAACTTCACCCCAGCGGTTCCGTCTATCAACTTCAGGTTCGGGTACAGGGACGCGACCTTTGGCTTGATGCGGTCCTCGAAATCCGTCCCCGAAAGGATCCACACCTGCGCCTTAGAGAGCTCTTCCATCTGACGGGGAGTCGGTTCATACGTATGGGGGCTCTGTCCCGCACCCACTAAAGTCAGGACAGACACAGAGTCTCCTCCGATTCGCTTCACGAAATAGGAGTGGGGAAGGATACTCACCGCTATCACGGGTTTACTTGACGCGGTTCTCGAGTCTTTACCCGTTGGCTCTGCTTGGGCCGTGTTACCAGCCGTGTCTTTTTTGTCCCTAGCTGGCGGAATAAGAACGAACACCAGACCGATTAGAAAGGCGGTTATAAACAGCGCCACAATCCCCGAGGCTTTGATCCGTGTACGCATAGATACCTCTCTGAAATGCAAATTATTTGCAATTTTATAATGAAAAGATACGAATGGAGAAGCCGGCAAGTCAAGGGAACGGATTAAGCGAACACGTCCCGGAAAGGCCCAAGGGTCCTCCTATCAGGCGACCAATCGGTAATGGCGAACACCACATGAGAAAAAGCGCCGTCGAACTCCGTCTCTAGGGCGTGCCGAAAATCAACGGCTGTTCGCTTCGGGTCATTCCCAAACGCGCCACACCCCCAAGCGCCCAGCACCAAGGCAGGGTAACCATAGGCATGGGCGATTTCCAAGACCCTCCTGATTCTCCGTCGCAGAAGATCACCCGAGCGCGGCTGGCCGATTTTTGTCGCCACGGGTGCGGCACAGGTAAGAAAACTTAAAAGCCAGGGTTGTTCCAGCGGGGTTCCGTCGTCGGTTCGAAAGACTGGCACATCCGGCGAAAGGATCGCCCAATCGGTCGAGTCAGGCTCCTCTCGTTTGCGATGAGCTTCGTACATGGGATCACCTACCAGAGTCACGTACAGGGCGCTGGAACGGCACAGGGTTTCCTCCTGCGCCCGGGCACCGTTTAAAAACCCTCCGCCCGGATGTATCCCGTTGGCGAAGTTCAAGGCAAGGACCCGTAGCCCCTGATCGATAAGACGCCGCGCCGCTCCGAGGGTTGTTTCGTTGGTGACCTGTACCCGGGTTTCCGGGAAAGGCGTACCGTTCCCCTTGGGTAAGGAAGCGTTGGGAGGGATGCTTACCTTAGCCCTTCGGGCCGCCTCCACGTACGGGCCAATGTCGACCTTTATACCCTCTCCAAGATAATAGTACCCTTGTAGGGTGACTTCTAAAGCCGTCTTTCCTAATCTGGAAGCCGCATCTCGGGAAATATCCAGTTCCCGCTTCCGGTCAGAGGACATTTTTTCGGAATCCAAGCAGGGCAATAGGATCAGCATACTGTTCACCTCCTACGAGTTTCGTCTCGCCTTTTCAGTGAGAACTACCTTCGCGTCCAGTACGACCCATCCCCGTTCGCGCGCGCACACTAGGGGGTTCAAATCGACTTGGGAGATGAGACCCTCGGAAGCAGCAAGAAGTTCGGAAAACCGCGTGATGAGTCGCACCAAGCCTTCCCGGTCAAAGGGTAGGCCCCGGAATCCTTCAAAGATAGGGCGGATCCGGAGCTCGGTAAGCATCCGTTTTGCTTCTTGATGGGTAATAGGACACAAGCGACTAGTAACGTCCTTGTACACCTCGGTAAGCACGCCGCCGGCTCCCAGTACCAGCGCCATTCCAAATTGGGGATCCTCGATACCACCCAAAAGGAGTTCTGGGGAAAGAAACTTTACCTGCTCTTCCACTAGAAAAGATGCGGTGGGAAACCGGTTTTTGAAATCCGCCAGTACTGTTTCCAGTTCGGCTTTCGTAATTCCTACTTGCACCCCTCCCAGTTCTGTTTTGTGGAGGAAGGTCGCCCCACAAACCTTTACCACCACCGGGAACGGAAACCGCTTAGGCAGCAACGACTTCATTCCCGCTTGTACTCCGGAATTCACCACGTCGGTTTTCACGGCAAATCCTGAATCATCATCTTCGGATAGGTCGGAAGGAATCCGTATTCCCTTGGGCACCGGAATCCCCAACCGTTTCAACAGTTCTTTTGCTTCGTATTCATCCGGTTGCCCTGCCTCCCGAAGGTTCACAATCCATCGTTCTACTACCCGTCGGACAGAGCGCTTTGAACGCTCAACGAACACGCCCAAACTCATTTCCTTTTTTAAGGACACCTCTGATTGATTACTCTCTCGGCCTTTCTGCTGCATCCTCCGTTCCACGAGAAATCTCGCGGCTCGCACGGTCCGCTCGATGGAAGAATACCCTACCACCCCCCGCTTCCAGAACTCCAGAAGGTATCGGTCGGTGAAAGGACCATACGTGGTAAAGATCAGCACGGGTTTTTCTGTTTGTTGTACCCGCTGGGCAATGATATCGAGAAGATTGTCTTCGATTCCCGGCGGGCTCCAGAACACGAGGCAGATCAGGATATCCACTCCCGGATCCGATAGGATTGCTTCCATCGCCTGACCATACATTTCCCCCGAAGCGCTGGCCGTGATGTCCACGGGGTTATGGCAGGAGGCGAAAGGAAGGGTGACGGAACAGATCCGCTGTTCTGTCTCCGGGAGGAGCCGAGCCATCTCCAAGGGGGTAAAGGGATGGGGTGTTTCAATATAATCGGCACAGATCACCCCATAGCCTCCCGCGGGGCTCAACACCGCTACCCGATTCCCTTTGGGAAGAGGACATTTCTCCAGAGCGCGGCACGCGTCGGTTAGTTCCTCGTCGTCCTGTACACGGAGGATTCCATACTGCCGAAAGGCCCCCTCTACCACTAGGTCCATTCCTGCCAACCTTCCCGTGTGGGAACTCACCGCCGAAGCTCCCGAAGCGGTCCGACCAGCCTTTAACCCCACGATGGGTTTGTTCTGGCTTATTATCCGACAGGCCTCCAGAAACTGCCGGCCTTCGTTTATGTTTTCCAGATAGAAGGCGATCAACCGGGTACCAGGCTCTTCGGAAAAGTAACGGAGGAAATCCAGCTCATCCAGATCGCACTTGTTCCCCAATCCTACGAACGTCCTAAGGCCAAAACCGATGTTACTAGCGAGCCCCAACGCTTCGATTCCTACCGAACCACTCTGGGATATGACTGCGGTGCCACCCCCGCCAGCTAAGGACTTGTCTCCATGTTCCACAAAGATGGTATCGAAACTCTGCTCGGGAAAGAACACTCCCAGGGTGTTGGGACCAAGGATCCTGATTCCGTACCGGTGACGGATCTCCACCAGTTGGTCCTGAAGTCGCTTTCCCTCTTCCCCCGTTTCTCCAAACCCGCCCGCTACCACGATGGCATAGGGGATCCGTTTACGACCGCATTCTTCCAGTACAGCAGGAACCCCAGCGGCAGGAATAGTGATGACCGCCAAATCCAACCGCTCGGGGATATCCAATACTGAAGGATAGCACCGCAGGCCTCGCAGAGCCTTATACTTTGGGTTCACGGGATACAAGAGGCAGTGGGAACGGGTAAGCTCCTTTAGGATGATTCCACCAATCCTGTCTTCTTTTGGGGAAGCTCCAATCACGGCAACCGTATGAGGATTCAGTAACTGTTCAAGTCCAGCGGTACGGGCCGCTTTTTTTCTGGCTCCTTCCACTCTCACTGGGTCGCCTCCTTCTCTTTTTGGGTTTCTTTTTACCCCCGGCGCACCTTAATTGAGAAAACCCGCCGCTCCTTTATCCATGGGTTCGAGTCCCCTTATTCACAGTCCTTCACCCTATTGTAGCACCATTCCAGGGAATCTGCCGGGCCCGTTCCACGATCCGGTCTACCACTTCTTCCGGCGAAAGGTTGGTAGTATCGATGATAAGATCTACGAACTGGTAATGGTTGTTGTCGATCTTGTAGAGCTTTAGAAACCGAGCGTGATCCCGTTCATCCCGCTCTCGGGTTTGTCGAAGAACCGTCTCGAAGTCTCCCCCTTCCCGTTTGTGGATCCTCCGAGCCCGTACTTCCAGGGGCGCGTCTAGAAACACCTTCAGATCCGCATCGGTCAGTAACCATACAGCTAATCGGCTCCCTAGCACGCAGTTCCCCTCCCGGGCCAGTTCCACCTGTCGGGTATCCACGAGAAGATCCCACTGGGGATCCGTTTCCGCCATCCTGCAGAGGGCATGGAAGTCGATTCCTTTCTCCTCTGCCACTGTATGGAAGGTGTAGTTGATCATTCGCAATCCCAACCGTTGGGCAGTCAGCCGGCTGACCGTGGAGTTCCCGCAGCCACTCTTCCCCGAGATTGCAATCTTGATTCCCGGCTTTAGTTTCATTCGATATTCCTAATCTGTTCTCGAATATTTTCCAGGGCATCCTTCATGTCCACTACCGAACGGGTGACTTCGGCGAGCACATTCTTGGAGCCAATCGTGTTGATCTCCCGATTCATCTCCTGGCAGAGGAAATCCAACTTCTTTCCGATTCCTCCCTCCTCCTTCAGGATCTTCCGAAAAGCGTCGATGTGGGCCTTTAGCCGCACCAGTTCCTCGTTCACCGAGTATTTCACCAAAAGGATGGCCACCTCACTTGCTATTCGTGCTTCGTCTATTTTATCCGCTAGGAGTTCCTCCATCCGGGTTCGGATGGTTTCCGTGTAGAACCGTTTGATTTCGGGGAGTTTACCTTCGATAACCTGTACTTCTGTCTCTATCTTCCCTAACAAACCCAGGATATCCTGTTCGAGGGCTTTCCCTTCCTGAACGCGAGAGGTATCGAAGGTATTGAAGGTTTTTTCCAAAAGCGGGTAAAGGATCTGCCAATACTCCTCCATATCCCGGTTTTTTTCCACCTGGAGGATCCCTTCCAAGCGCAGCAAGTGGGATAGCCGAATCTCCTCTGGAACATCCGCGTAGGAAGCGAGAGTCCTAAGGGCCTGTAAATACCCCCGGACCACCCCTTCATCCACTGTCACGCTCAGGTGTTCCTGCGTCTCCTTCATTTTGATGTAGACTTCCACCTTCCCCCGCTGGATCCGTTGCTGGAGGAACTCCCGCACCCGAGGTTCCAGAGGGCTGATGACAAGGGGAAGATTCACGTAGATATCGAGGAACCGATTGTTGAGGGATTTCAGTTCCAAACTGAAATGAAGAGTATCGCTTCCCCCTTCCCCATACCCGTATCCGGTCATGCTCTTCATGAGTTACTCCTTAGCTCGATTTGTACTTCTGTTTGGGGGGGGTGGAGTTCTGGGGCTTTCCGAGTCGGGCTATCATTATGCTCCAAAGCCTCCACAAGAGCATGGGACAGCCGGAAGTTGTCTCCCGCCCCAAGGGTGATGAAGAGATCCCCTGGCTTTAGGTACTTCTGTAAGAAGGGAAGAGCATCCATCACTTCCTCGAAGTAGTATACCTCGGGATGATATCGTTGCACTGACTTAAATAGGTCCTGCCCCGTTACCGAACCATCGTTCTTTTCCCGGGCCGAAGCATAGATTTTGTGCAAAATCACCGCATCCGCTGCTTGGAAGGACCGGGCGAAGTCTTCCAGCAGAGCCTTGGTGCGGGAATAGGTATGGGACATGAAGTCTACCACGAGTCGTCGTTCTGGATAGAAGGAACGAAACCCTTCCAACGTTTTTCGAATGGCGGTGGGGTGATGGGCGTAATCATCGGCAATGAGGATCCCCGACACTTCCCCAAGGATTTCGCTCCGGCGTCTGGAACCCCGGAACTGCGCCACCCCTTCCACAAGGACCTCTTCGATGGCATCCGCACAGGATCCCCCTTCACCCGATTCCTGCATCAATTGTTCCCGGATCGTGCACACAAGGGCGATGGCGGCTGTGGCATTCCGAACGGTGTGTTCTCCCGGCACATGGATCTCGAAAGCAAGGGGGAAGCCATCCAGCTGAAACCGGGTACCCCCCGATCCTGTCTCGATCCCGTAGATCCGGTAGGGCCCCTCCGCTGTAGTACCATAGGGGATGGCCCAGATGTCGGGCCTAGCTCGGATGATCTGGATAGCCGCTTCCGTAGCGCCAGGATCATCGGCGCAGAAAATAAGAGTTCCTTTTTCGGGCAATCGCAGTCCATACTCCACAAAAGCCTTTAGGATATCCTCATAGTCGCGGAAATAGTCTAGGTGATCCTCTTCGATACTGGTCAACACGATCCAGCGGGGATGGAAATGGAGGAAATGCCGACGATATTCGCAGGTTTCCGCAATGAAGAATTCCTTTCCTCCAAAGTAGGTTGACCGGTTTCCGAAGTTCGAGACCGCGCTTCCCGCTAGGACACATCCCTCTAGACCCGCGGCTTTCACCAGAGTACCTGCCAAGGCCGTAGTGGTTGTTTTCCCATGTACCCCGCACACTCCAGCAGAGGGCAGGGTCGCGGAAAGAGCGCCCAACGCTTCAGGGTAGGAAAAAAGAGGAACTCCTAACCGCCTTGCCCGGACTAGCTCAGGGTGGGTTTCCGGGTTGTAGGCAGCAGAGTACACCACGTAGTCTACTGAAGGATCTAGGTTTTCCTCTCGAAAGCCTTCCACATAGGGAATCCCCAGGGCTTGTAAGATCTCATCAGTATAGAACCTATCCTCGGTATCCGAACCACGAACGCGGGCACCTAGGCGCACCAAAAGTTCCGCCAGAGCGGCCATCCCAGTACCCTTGATGCCCACGAGATGAAAGGATAAGTGAGATACATCTTTCAGGGGTTCATCCATTGCCAAAAACTATAATGGGATACCCCTTTTCTGTCCAGAAGCCAGTGTCGTGAAAACTGCCTTACATTATTGAGGCATATCCTCTAGACCGCCAGCGTTGGTTACGTCTTTGAATCCCGAAACCTTTAAAAGCTTCGCGGCTAACGCGCTCCGGGAGCCGGTAGCACAGTACAGGACTATAGGACGATCCTTTGGCCCGAGTTCATTCAGCCTCGATAAGAGTTCCCCCACGGGAATATTGATCGCTCCCGGATACGCTCCATCGAGAAACTCGTCTACAGTTCGCACATCCACCACTAGAGCTCCAGCTTGGATCTTGTCTTTCAATGTAGTTCCTGTCATCGTAGGACTCCTTTTACTTCAATTTCCTTCTATCAAAATTCCAGGGACGAGGCGTAACACGGCCCACCCTCCAGAACAGTTCGCCACATCGGTAAACCCTTTCTGCATTAAAAGTCGAGTTGCCAAATGCCCTTCGTACCCTCCCGAAGAAATTACCCGGATGGGTCGATTTGGAGGCAGTTCCTCCCATCGATCCCGTACTTCATCCAAAGGAATATGCAAAGAGCCTAAAAGGTGTTCTCGCTGGTACTCCCCATAGGTCCGCACGTCGAGAAAAAGAGGTTCCGCCGATGGGCTCGCGCTTCCCTTCCTGTCGTTTCCTTCGGTTGAACCTTCGATGATCCAGGGGTGAAGGTCTTCAACCGACACTAACGGGCAATACCCTGATCGGGCATTGGACGCTGCAAAAGCCGCGATGTTCAATGGATCATTGGCCGACGAGTAGGGTGGGGCGTAGGCAAAATCGATCTCTGTTAAATCTTCTACCGTTAACCCCGCAGATAGAGCCACTGCCGCAGCATCGATCCGTTTTTCTACCCCGCTTTTCCCCTGTGCCTCAGTACCTAAAAGGCGACCGGTAGATTCCTCATACACGAGGGTAACGAGAAGATCCTCGGAACCCGGATAGTAGGTAGCATGGTTTGGCTTCAGGATCGTCGCTTCCCGGGCTTTGATCCCCGCGCGTTTAGCTGCTGCGAGGGATAGACCGGTACTTGCCACGGTTTCGTCGAAAATCTTCACCACCGAAGTTCCCAACGCACCCCTGTACGGGATCGGTGTGGGGTACTCTACTCCTAGTTCCTTCGCTAGGGTAGCTACCGCGTTGGTCGCAGCGATCCGTCCTTGCCGATTGGCGGGTCCCGCTAGGGGAATCCGTACTTTCCCCCCTGTTACTCGGGAAACCACCTCCACCATGTCGCCGGCGGCCCAAATGTAAGGATCCTTCGTCCGAAGGTAGGAATCCACCTCTAGAGCTCCCGTTGCTCCCACTGAAAGGCCCGCGCTCTTCGCCAGTTCCACGTTGGGTCGTACTCCAATAGATAGGAGCACTAGATCCGCAGGGATAGCGGTTCCATCCTGTAGGATTACCCTCTTTTCCTCAATGGCGGAAAGTCCTTTTCCCACAAACACCATTGCCCCTTCTTTTTCGAACCGCTCTTGAATTTTGCGGCTATAGGGAAGGTCTAGGTTGGGCATTAAGCGATCCATCAGTTCCACGATGGTAACTTGTATACCTCGCTTCACGAAAGCTTCGGCGGTTTCTAAGCCAATGAACCCTCCCCCCACCACAACGGCATTTTTTGGGTCCTTCTCTTTGATGTACCGGTTGATGGCATCCATGTCGGGGATGGTCCAGAGTTTGAACACGTGGGAAAGCTCGACTCCTGGGAAGGAAGGAATCACGGGAACTCCCCCCTGCGCCAGGATGAGATAGTCGTACGGTACATATTCCCCGTTCCGGAGGGTTACCCTCTTCGCCGATCTATCGATCGATACAACCTCCGAGTTCAACCGCACGGTTACCCGGTATCGACTAAAGAACCCCTCGGGTGTTTGAAGAAGCAACTTGCTCCTTTTTTCGATGTCCCCTGCGATATGGTAGGGCAGACCACAGTTGGCAAAGGACACATAGGGGCCTCGTTCCAACAGAACAATGTCTGCATCCTCATCCAGTCTCCGAATCCGTGCCGCTGCCGTAGCCCCCGCAGCCACTCCCCCTACAATGACAAACTTTTTCGTTACTCCCCGCATGGGACCTCCTAATGGTTTACAAATGCAGAATACGGGTATAATAATATCAATAATTTTATATATAGTCAATATTATATTTTCTTTATTGCAGCATGACCCTAGCCCAAAACACCACCACCCTATGGTATTTGCTTCCTTTTTATTTGATACCTTGTTGGCGATCGGAAAATCGGAGTTCCGCCACTTTCTGAATTTTGTTCAGTTCCTCTTCCCAGTGGAACTTCCCATCGATTCGAGCCTTCTTAGCTTTAACTTTCTTAACTTCAAATAGAGGAATCTGCGCAGACTCACAATCCCATTTAGGCTCAGGAGGAGTAGAAATGGAGACATCCCCCTCGCTGCTCTGCGCCATAGAGGATAAAATCTGCCTCACCTTTTCACAAGCCTCCCAGAAAAGAGATTGATATTTCCGGTGGGCCAGTTTACGCAATATGGTAAGGATCTTTTTTTGGTAAAGAGTACGATCCCGACCCATCGTCTCGGGTAACACGGTAAGGAGAGCGTCCAACTCTTCCTTGCGGGTGACACATACGATAGCTTGGAGTTTCTCTTCGAGTAATTTTAGATCCTCCATTGAAAGCGGATGAAGGTCGACAGGGTATACCGGTTCTAGCAGGTAGCGAAAGGTAATGAATAGATTCGTTGTTCGAAGAGGGATCTGAACCCGGTATCTATCCGACCCTTCCGGCTGTACCTCAAAGGTTGCACGCACCGCTTCTACCTTGTATATCCTCCGAAGGAGTAACCGAATCCTATGCACGATGAGGACCCGATCCAGTTCCCCCGTATCGTCTGCGGTTATGGGGGATATCGGCTCCTTGGTACGCGCCGGATACGGAGAGGCTACTCTTCTTTTTCTACCCGCGCGGATCCAGAGCACGAACTCTATGTTCCGATCCTGTCGAAGGTTACTCTGTTTCCCGCCCCGGTAGGTGATGTACTCGTTCGTAAGGATGTACACCTCCCCTCGAGCCGCACACAGGTCTCGAAGGGTTTCGAAGGGGATGATCCCATCAGTACTATAGCTGATTATTACGTGTTCCGCATCGATAGCCTGAAGCAACGCGGAGAAAGCCTCGATGGCAGTGTCCCGGTAACAGTAAGCGGACTTCGTTCGCTTCCAGTCCTTCCGGATCCCTGCCTTATCCCGTAGTCGGCCATCCGATCCCAATTCGAGGGGCATCGGAACCTTGTCCCAGAGAACGATCGTATTGAGGAGATGGTAGTTACTCCCATACTGATGCTGGTTGTAGGGAGGATCGAGGTACACTAAGTCGAAGGACTGGCCCAGGGAACGAAAGAGGGAGGTAGCGTCCTCCCCATACATCCGGCAGAAGTGAGGGGAATCGATCAGGGGAGGCGGCTCCAGTTGAATGGGACGAAGGATCCGCCCAAGGGCATCTTTCCCATGCCCCCCGAATCCCCGGTGAAACGCCTTAAATACCCCGGATGTGTTTGTGTGGGTCGCCGCCTCATAGAGGAGGAGGGAGATCAAAAGGTTTCGGCACCGCGAGCACCTGTCTGCATGTATAGACTCTCCCAACTGGAGAGATGTGCGACGATACTTTACCTCCGCCTCCCTAGGATTCGAGCCATCAATGGATTCACGCGTCGAAAGGAGGGGCGGGTACAACCGATCGATCTCGTTCCGGATCCGGTCGATCCGAAGGGCGTTATCTCGGGTGTAGAAAAGGCGCTCTTTCCGATAATCTGCCTTTTCCGGATCTTCCAGCGTGGGAGCATAATAGCGGGCAATGTACTGTTCTTCTATCGGAGGATCAGGAAGAGTATTCAAGTGATTCAGAAGACGTTCCAATTCCTGGACTGAACCAAAGAGAGTTTCGATATCCGAAGCGTTGATTTCCAGGTACGCCTTCCCTAGGGTAAACGCGTAGGGTTCCCAATCGTTGGAAATTACCTGAAAACCAAGGAACTTTGCCAGGCGGGACACTACCCCGCTACCCGCAAAAGGATCCGCAAACTTCAACCCTTGGGGAATCGTGTCGCTATAAATCTGTTGCATCGCCCGATGAATCAGGGGAAGGAGTCTGCGCTTGTTCCCTATGTAGGCTATGATCTGCTGGGTGAGGTAGGGATGCTTGAAATCCACGTGGGTATGATACTCTTCCCTTTTCGTGGGGGTCAACCTTCGGTATGATAGTCCCATGCGGATGTCCCACCGGAACCAACCCCTTCGAGTGGCCCTCCTGCAACTCCCCGTGCAGGAAGGGGACTCCTTCTATACGAAGGCCAATATTCCGTTGGCGGCGGGATATCTTACCGCCTACCAGAGAGTCTTTTCCCCTCATCTTGCCGAAATCGTGATCCCGGATCCCGTCCTTCAGAACTTGGCCGGGGATGCGGCCCTGCTACAATGGATCCTCCAAGGGGATTTCGATGTCGTGGGGTTCACCCTTTACCTCTGGAATCGAGATCGGAGCCTGTACCTGGCCCGACAGGTCCGTCGAACAGACCCGGAATGCCTCCTCGTGGCAGGAGGTCCAGAGGTGGCTAATCCTAGGGGTCTGGATGCGTTCCATGTGGTATTCGAAGGGGAAGGAGAAGATACCTTCTTGAAGTTTCTTACGACCGTTCAGGAGACTGGCCCTGATCTGCGCCAACTTACCGACCTTTTTCCTCCTCCTTCGGCCTTTGGGATTGAAAGCCCTACATCCAGTCTACCTATTCGGTTAACTCAGGATCCTCCCTTATCCCTTGATCAGGTCCCCAATCCATACCTAGCTGGGGTCTTGCCATTGGGGCCAGAGCAGCCCCTTTATCTGGAAACCCTTCGGGGGTGCCCCCGAAGGTGCAGCTACTGTTTCTATGGAAAAGCCTACCCCTATGTCCGGCACTTCCCCCCAGATCGGTTAACCCCTCTCTTACTCCTAGCTTCCGAGCACAGGGTGCCTGAAATCTACCTGATGGATCCCTCCTTCAATGTGGGGGGAACAAAACAACTGGAAGGCCGGGTGCGGCTTCTGGAAAGGTTAAACCCCGAAAAGATCCCCCTCCACACTGAACTAGTCCTGGAAAGCGTCACGAAAGATCTGGCCCGCAGGATGCGTCAGGCAGGGTTCCGATCCGTGGAAGTAGGACTACAATCCACGAACCGTCGAGCCTTGAAGGCTGTTCACCGGCCCCTCGATCCAGACCGATTCCAAAGAGGTGCTCGATACCTCCAGGAAGAAGGGATCGAGGTTCGCACAGGGGTGATCCTCGGGCTTCCAGAGGATGACCTAACTGGATTCCGACGAACCCTCGATTTCGTGGAAGACCTGAGCCTACAGGACCATCTGGAAGTGTACCCCCTGTCCCTTCTGCCTGGAACAGAGCTTCGGGAGCGGGCCGAATCCTTGGGACTCCTTTATATGGAACATCCTCCCTATTGGGTCCTTGCCACTCCAACCTTCCCTCCGGAAGATCTATTCCAGGCAATTGCGGAACTGGAGGACCGGTATGGAATCGAGTACCAGCGACCTATCCTTCCCAGTTTCTCCAACACGGGGCCCTTCCTTACCTACGTAGACTTGCGGGATGAGTCGGAGCAAGGGCGTCTCCTACAGAACCCTAACCAGGTCTCCTGGGACCTCACCCTCTCTATCTCCTCCACACAGCTGGGAAGACCCAAGCATCGAGAGCGCCTCCTAGCACTAGCCTATCACCTTTTCCGGACGAATCCCTATAGTTACTTCAAGATCGTGATCCACGATGAAGCTCCCGCTACCCACAAAGTATTAGCCCCTGCTATACGAAGCGCTCTGGAAGAGCTATCTACTTCCCTGTTCCTGCCCACCCATTATGGGAACTTAAGCCGAACCTACGTGCAGGATCCCCAGGGCCGGTTCACGGTGCGGTTGTTTGTGCAAACGGAGGATCCAGAGACGAAAAAAAAGGTAGAGCAGCAGGGAGACCTCGAGATTTTGAACCTCGGAATCGAATCGAGTCGCGCTTAGAGTAGTAAGGACACTATCTGATTTAGGATGGTTTCTAACCAGCCGTCTTGAAGGCGAGTTACCTCACAGTCCCTTTTCCCACCGTTCGTACCAGAAGAGGGCTACCACCATGATGGCGTGGATGTGAATTCCCGTGCCCATGTCCCGTTCCAACTCATCGATGGGAACTAGCTCATAGTCTACCAATTCGTGCTCGTCCAAATCTTGTCCACTTATCTTCCGGAGACCCTGGGCCAGAAAGGTGGAACACCAGTTCGTCATAATGGCTGGATTCGGTTGGATTCGACCAAGGAACTGGACAGATTCCGCTTCATACCCAGTTTCCTCCCGAAGCTCCCGGATAGCCGCTTGGAGAGGTGTTTCACCGGGATCCACCAAGCCCCCGGGGAACTCAAGGGTGAGACAATTCCCCCCTTGCCTGTACTGCCGCACCATGAGAAAACAGTCCTTACCCTCGGCGTTCTTCAGGACAGGGATCACGTTCACCCAATCGGGAGACTGGATGAGGAAGAAGGATCCTTTCTTCCCATCCTGGGATTGTCGTTCCACCCGGATGAGATCGAAGATGGGAGTGTGGTACACGGGTTGTCGGGAAATTTCCTTCCACACGAGGTGGGAGTGTTGTTGCAACGTATCCATAGTTACTCCTTGGGGTAGCGGTACTCCCGCCCTTCCGGGGTGCGAAAGATCCATTCCCTTTCCCCCTCGAGCATGGTTGGAGGGTCGAAGAGGGAAACCTTTCCCCCGCCCCCGGGTAGGTCAAGGGCATAGGTAGGTACGGACAGGGCAGAGAGCCGACTCTTGAGTTCCCGCATGAGGGACATTCCTCGCTTTAAAGGTACTCGGAAATGGGAGGTTCCTTGGGCTAAATCCATCTGGAAGAGGTAGTAGGGTTTGACCCTCCGGGCTGTCAAACAGCGAAAGAGTTCCTCCAACACTTCCACATCATCATTCACTCCCTTCAACAGGACAGTCTGGGAAAGGAGGGGCACCCCCGCGTCAGCCAGCCGTTTTAGAGCCTGGTCCGCTTCCTGGGTCAATTCCCGTGGATGGTTCACATGGAGAACGAACCAGAGGGGTTGACGGGTCCGCATTTGATAGGCGAAGCGCCGCGTGATCCGGGAAGGAAGAACCACGGGCAGGCGGGAACTAACCCGCAGAACGATTCCGGGCCGGGAGAAACGGATCGTATCCACGATGGCGAAGAGTTTCTCGTCCGAAAGGGTCAGCGGATCCCCTCCGGAAAGAAGGAGCTCCTTCACCTCCGGGTGCTCCTTCAGATACTGGATCACATGATCCAGCTCGCTCGGCCGAATCGGCCCCTGGCCTTTCCCCACGAAATGCCGCCGGAAACAGAACCGGCAGTTCATGGCACACTGATCCGTGACTAAAAGTAAGGCCCGATCCCTGTACCGGTGGACCAACCGAGCCACGGGGCTATACGTGCGATCCGCAAGGGGATCAGCCGTTTCCATGGATCCGCTTTCCCATTCCTCTTCCCGAGGGACGCATTGGAGCCGGATAGGATCCATTGGATCCGGTCCCACGAGGTCGAGATAGTAGCGGGGTATGGCTAGGGGAACGATCTGGAACCTTTTGCTACCTACTTCCGGTTGGCCTTCGGCCACTGGTTGTTCTTCGGGTTGAAAGTGTTCAAAAAACCGAGCTTCGGACTGGGAAAGGGAGATCTTTCGTTCCAACCCTTCCCGAGTACGGATCGCGCGCCGGAGTTCTAGGTTCCAATGAGTCAATTTCCTGAGAGGCACACCTATTCCTACCATAAATCAGAGGATTGAAAAAGTAGGATCCCTTCAGTATGTTTGCAGTACGCTAAGTATAGAAGGAGTCATCGTTGTCTATCTATAGAGTCATCTTTACCTGGAAAGGCAAGGAATTGGAACTGAAAGCCCGAAGCCTCGATCTTACCCATCCTTACTTCGTGTCCATCAAGGACCTGATCTTCCCAGAGGGGCCAAGACTCATCATCAACCCTGCGGAGGATGAACTGCTGAAGAACTTTGGGAATTCCAAACACATCATGATCCCCTTTCAAACCGTCCACCTGATCGAAGAACTGATGGATGAGGAGGTAAAACCTGCGAAGGTACGGACCTTTAAGGTGATCGAAGGCGAAAAGGTAAAAAAGGCTACAAAGAACGAGCCTCCCACACCCAATTCAGCCAAGCCAACCGTATCGCGGACAAGTGTCGGAAAAGGTCGTTCCTCTAAACCGCGCGCCTCTACAACCCGCTCCCCAAAGCCTCGAACCATGGACACGCCTTTTTCAGGCGAACAGACAGAAACATAATCTTTATGCGTATTTCCTGAGCTGTTTCAGCGTCACGGAAAAATCCTTGGGATACGGAGCCTCGAAGCGAAGCATTTCCCCTGTGCGGGGATGTAAAACCGCGAGGGAAAGAGCATGCAGGGCTAAGCGACCGATTAGGGGCTTTTCTCTGGAAGCTTCCACTCTCGAGCGATCCGTGTATCCCTTCTGCCCTGCACCCCGGGTATCCCCAGTTCTCGTGATTCCCTCCGTGTGGGGCTTATGACCCTTATAGTCCTTCTTGAACGAGGAAAGGTACAGCCCTTCCCCTCCTCCGTACAACTCGTCCCCCACGATGGGGTGCCCGAGGTAAGACAGGTGAGCCCGGATCTGATGGGTACGGCCTGTCTTCGGCCGCGCTTCCATTAGGGCGAATCCCCGAAAGGTTTCCAGAACTTTGAACCACGTGATAGAAGGTTTTCCATCCCGGTGCACGATCGTCCGGTGTCGCCTATCCCCATCCACCAGAAGGGGTTCCTCACACTCCTGTTCGTTCCATACCGGATGACCTAACACGAGGGCATGGTAGATCTTTGTCAGAGTCCGCTCCTGGAACTGCAAGCCCAACGATCGAAAAGCCTCATCGGTTTTCGCGAAGAGGATGACCCCGCTCGTACCCTTGTCGATCCTGTGCACGGGCCGGAAGGGGGGACCTCCTTGCATAGCCTCCCTTTTCCATGCGGTGGCTCCCCCCCCTGCGGCACTCCCCGTCTCCGCCGCGTCAATGGCCTGGATCAATGGCTCACCTGGATTAAAGCCTCCGCGCCGAGAAAGCAGTTCCAACAGGGAGTCCTCTCCCTCCTCGTACCGTTCGGGAATCACAGAGATCCCCGCGGGCTTATTCAATACAAGGATGTCCGCGTCCTCGTAGAGGATAGGGATGTCAGAAAGGCGTAACAGCACGCGCATAGGATAAAGGAAAGGGTATATAGAAGCAAGGGCTGAACAGGATGGCGGAGAGAGGAGATAGAGAAGTGTGGAAATACAGGGGCAGTTAAGAAAAAAACTAGGATTATTCATTGGGTATCTTTAAGCATAAAATAAAAAAGAAGCATCTCCGTAGAGATGCTTTCCCATGTTGCGGCTTTGAAGCCTTGTTAGCGGGTTGACCGCTTCTTCAGATTGGTAGTTTAAGATACATGGTACCCCCTGGACCTACGCAGCCCATTGGGCTAACTCATCTTTGTACTGAACCAGTAG
>CAKZQO010000146.1 GCA_937140905.1 uncultured Spirochaeta sp. | reverse complement strand
CGGCTGGTAAACCGGGCGATCGCCATGTTGAAGATGATATCCGACTCCACGATATTCCCCTCTTTGTCGAACCAGTTCTGGCAGTAAGCCACGTGCTTCATCGGCACACGAGGGGGCCATTTAAGCAGGAAAGACACGGTGTTCTTGCCGTCCCTCAAGAGACCCGCCCGGTTCCTCCCCTTGTACACGAACTCGAAATGGGTCGCTTCCGACCAGCGGTCAAAGGTCTCCCGCACCGTGACCTCAGTGAGGTCGGAAGCTTCCTGGTTCAGGTAGTATTCGATTCTAGGATGGACGCGCCGGTGAACCTTTGGGATTTCCGCTTTATCTATTTCTCTTTCAGAAAAGAGTGATACCTTCTGATCTTCTCGCGCGTTCTTAAAACCACACCCCGCGAAATAAACCGCGAGGAGGATAGGGAACAGGATGTGGCTAATGGTTCGGGTCATGCTTTTACACGCCCGCCTTTCCGCGTCCGGAAGGCGGGTTTATCGGTTATGCCGGTCTTTAAAAAGTTTAACGGAACCACAGTACTGGTTTGACATTGATGATTACGTCCTGAGGAGGTATCGAAGAAATTGCTTTTGGTAGAGTTGGGTCATGCCATATTTTGATAGTACTCGCGTTGTTTAGCAACCTGTATCCCAAAACACTGATATAAGCACCTCCTGTGGATAATCCAAATGAAGCAAATACTTCACCAGCGGTAGTGTCCTTCCCACAACGCAAATAGATAGTTTTATCTGCGGGTGGATTATAAGTACTTTCAGTAAAATATTCAACTTGTAATAGCACGCCCTTTACGTTGGTGTCCGGCACGGTAAAACTAGTACCGGTGTCATAGCTATTTCCCGTTACAGGTTTGGGTGTTGATTGAGTTTCATTCTCTACAATTTTGAAAAGTTTATCATCTACCTCCGTTTTCGTGTAATACAAGCTTGCATCGAAGTCCGCTCCCGATCCCCCTGTTCCGTCGGTTCCCCCGCTGTCACCGCCTAGGTTGCAGGAACTCGTGACGAGTACCATTGTCGCGGCACCCAACACGAAACCGGCTACGAGGGAAACAACAATCCATTTTTCCATCGATTTCATACGTTCCTCCTCAAAATAAGGAAAATCATGGAGCGTTCTAGGGACGCCCCGTGTATTGTTGGAAGTAAAATTTTCACGAGAAATGATTCAGGAGCGCATCCGTGTAAACACGTAGAAAAGGGTGAAGCCCCCGTGATTTTTCACTCGCAGGTCTCTTGAGAAGGATACTGGAGGGATGGGTGGCCTCTTACCCTTGGAGAATCGAGGGCTATTAGGGAGTATCCATCGCCTCCGGAAGAAGGGAATAGGTACGGCACAGGTTGAAAAGTTCGATTTTGTTGTCCACGCCACATTTGTTGTAGATATGGAGTAGGTGGGACTCCACGGTCCGTAGGGAAATCCCCAAGTGGGAGGCCATATCAGGGTTGCTTTCACCCTTCAAACAAAGATCCACGATCTCCATTTCCCGGGTCGTCAGTTTGAAGGTCTGGATGAATCGTTTCCTGTCCTGGTTTTCCCGGGCCAGCACGAGGTACCCGTCCGGTTCTTTCACGGATTTACTAACCTTGTAGATTACCCCCTTCGCATGGAGCGTACCTTTGGGAGTGCGGAAATCGAGGGGGATGCTTTTTCCCCGGAATCCGTTCCGCCGAACGTCCTCTAAATAATTCCGGGTCTTGGAAACGTGCAGAGTGATCGCGGAGAATTCCCCTAATTCCTTTATTCCCGAGGGGAATAGTGTTTTCAGGGCGGGGCGATTCATCCGCTTAATCTGGAACTTTTCATCGAGAAGGAACACGAAATCACCGAAATTCTCCAGCATCTCTTCCAACATTACTTCGGGTCTAGGACCCAGAAAGTGATACCTGTACAGAGCGTACCACAGTCCCACAACGTATAAGACCATGGCAAGGGGGCCAATGGGAGGAACGGGTATTGTGGGAACAGCAGGGAGCACGAAATCCAATAGGCTTCCGATTACCAACGTAAATGCAGCGGTTCCTGCGATAAACCGTAGTTGCCTTCGGAATTTAGGTGATTCGGTATCGTTTGCCTTACGGACTAGGATGGCGATTGAAATCAGGATCATCGAGACATAGTAAACTATGTAGAACCAGAACCAGAAAGAGTCATAAGCGGGTAAGAGTTTCCAGGCAGTTCCCATCCGCTCGAACCGGTCAAAGAGGGATCGGGAGAACCAAGTAGAACCGATCACGAGCGGAACGGGGATATACAACAGGACCAATCCCCATTGAGGTAACGGTGATCCGGTGTATCTGAAGCAGA
>CAKZQO010000145.1 GCA_937140905.1 uncultured Spirochaeta sp. | reverse complement strand
TCTTCCGAATGAACCCTACTGTGTCGCTCAGGAGGATCTCGCCCCCTCCATTGGGTAACCGCAGTTTTCGGGTGGTCGGGTCTAGGGTGGCGAAGAGTTTATCTTCCACCAACACATCGGCATGGGTCAGGAACCGTAAAAGGCTGGACTTCCCTGCGTTGGTGTATCCCACAATACTCCCTGTTAGGATTTCGGATTTCACCCTTCGACTCCGTTGGACCATCCGCTGCTCTTCCACTAAGCGGAGTTCCCGTTTACATTTCTGGATCCGACGGAGAACTTTTCGGCGGTCCAGTTCCAGTTGCGTTTCTCCTGCTCCCCGGGCACCCCTATGGCCTCCTCGTTGCTGGGAAAGGTTGGTCCATTTTCGGGTCAAACGAGGTAGAGAATATTCCATCCGGGCTAACTCTACCTGGAGATGCGCTTCCCGGGTACGGGCTCGATCGGCGAAGATTTCCAGGATTACTTCTTGCCGGTCGATCACACAGGTGTTGGTGAGCTGTTCCCAGTTCCTTTGCTGGGAAGGGGACAAGGACTCATCGAACACGATTAGATCGATCCCCTGTTCTTCTACCAGATCCCGGATCGCAATAGCTTTTCCCGTACCTACCAGGTAACGGGCAGTGGGGATTTTAAGGGGGACCAGGAGAGAATGGAACACCTGAATCTGTAGGGAAGAAACGAGAGCATGGAGTTCTTTCAAGGATTCTTCCGCATCATCGCGTGGAGACGTAGCGTACCGTACACCGATCAACAGGGCTCGGGAAGGTGTTTGAAACAGGGCTTTGATCCTCCTTCTAAGAATCGTAATAGGATTTTTATTATCTTAGTATAGCATACTACTAGAGATTTATGCTATCTTTCCAGAGGAGGAGAAAGCCATGGGAACATACCCAACAAGAGCGTTGTCGTTGATAGTCTTTGTTCTAGGAATTCTAGGGTTTGGCGCTTTTACAAGTACGAACCTAAAAGCAGAAACGATCACCATTGCGGCACCATACGTTGGTTGGGTGACGAACACGTATGAAAACGATAGCTATAAATTAAACCTAAAAGATTCAGGGTTTATGACTGGAGTGTACCTCCAGAGTATCAACCCCTCCCTCTTTCAGTGGAACGCCTTCGCATACTATTCCCCCGATGTAAACTACAGCACCCTCTGGGGTGGGCATTTCATCGTGGACTTCTATCCTATAGGTGACTTCCTGGGGAAGTATCTTGTAGGAGCCGGGGTGGAAGTGATCCGTATTGACATGGACGCGGGGAACAATATCAAAGTTCCCGCGGGACCACCCCCTGCCACCACTACCCTCGAGGGTTTTACCCTCACGAACACGATCCTAATCCCCTACGCCCGAGTAGGGAAGTACTTCGTATTAGGAATGGGGCACATGCAGTTCAGTATACTCCCCTGGTTCGGGGCAACGTACGAGTCGGTGCAGGGCACGATCAAGTTCAGCGCGCAATTCGCACCACCTCCTGCACCTAAAACACTGGTAGACACATCCTTCGACGATTCCGCGTGGTACGCTACGGCGGGGATCAACTTGAAACTCACCCTCTTCCGGTTCCTTGACGTGGAGGGGAAGTACCAGGCTACCTTCGATGGGGAGGTATACCATCCTTCCTTTAGCCTGATCGCCAACCTCTTTTTAAGCCGGAACTGGGGAGTGTCCTACCGGTACAAGTACATGGAGACTTCCGGAGGAAAGGATGCGTACAATCTATTCGGGGTGGCGTACGT
>CAKZQO010000144.1 GCA_937140905.1 uncultured Spirochaeta sp. | reverse complement strand
CCATATCCTCAGGAATCCTGTTCCCGTGGAAGAACGGGTACCGGGTAACCAGGAAATCGCAAAGTTAGAGGGAGAATTGTTTGCCCTCTTTAGAAAAGAACAACTGCAACTAGGAAAGGAACGAGTATGAAAGCATTGGTATTAAAGCAACCGAACGAGATGGTTCTCCAAGAGGTCCCCAATCCTACTCCCAAGCAGAACGAGGTATTGGTTAAGGTTCTGCGAGTGGGTGTCTGTGGAACGGATTTACATGCCTATGGCGGGAATCAACCCTTTTTTTCCTACCCCCGAATCGTGGGGCATGAATTGGCCGTTCAGGTAGTGGAAATTCCTAAAGAGGCTCGGAAGTACGCTTCCCACGTGAAGGAAGGGGATATCGTTGCCGTTTTACCGTACCTTCATTGTGGAAAGTGCATTGCTTGCAGAATGGGTAAAACCAACTGCTGTATAGAATTGCAATGCCTTGGTGTGCATACGGATGGAGGAATGAGGGAATACTTCACCATCCAACCCAAATACCTTGTGCCGGCAGGCAAGGTTTCGGTAGAAGATCTTGCCTTAGTGGAATGTTTTTCCATTGGGTTTCATGGGGTGCGAAGATCAGAGGTAAAACCAGAGGAGAATGTGCTGGTAGTCGGTGCCGGGCCCATCGGCATCGGGGTGATTCATGGGTTAAAGGAACGGCGGGCTAGGGTAATCGTACTGGACGTCAATGAGAAGAGACTCGAATACGCTAGACGGGTAGCCAAGGCAGATGTGACGATTCATGCAGGGAAAGAAGCGGTAGAGCAACGGCTTCTAGAGTTGACAGGAGGAGAGTACCCCACTCTCGTAATGGATGCCACAGGTAATGCCAAACAGATGATGGAATCCTTCAATTTTGTTTCCCAGGGGGGTAGGGTGGTGTTCGTAGGTTTAGTGACGGCAGATATTACGTTCTCTGATCCCCTGTTCCATCGCAAGGAAATCACTCTCTATGCTAGTCGAAATGCTACCATTGAGGATTTCAAGAATGTGATCTCTGCTTTGGAAAGCCGCCGGGTAAGCACCGAAGGGTTCGTTACCCATACAGCTAGCCTAGAAGAAGCGGTTCATCAGTTCCCCCTATGGAGGAAACCAGAAACTGGAGTGATTAAAGCTGTCGTAAAGGTAGGATAATCCTTAGGGGAATAGATACCTACGTAGAAATCGGTTAAGACCCCATCGGAAACGTTTTCGGTGGGGGCCCATCCCTTTATTTTCCAAAACATCGGGACTTTCCCCTGTTTCCTTATGGACGGATTTTAAAAGTATGACATCTGCCTCGTCCTTTCGAAGGGAAAGCCGAAACCCTCGCACTTCGATTTCCACAGGATCTCCAAGGGGAGCTTTTTGGATCAGTCGAATTCGGGTGCGTTTTGTCAACCCTAGACTCAATAGTTTATTCCGATAGGTAGGATCGCAGGGAGCATACCCTATAATTTCTGCTTCCTCTCCAATCTCTAGATCCTTCAATCGAATGGTTTTCATGTATTATTGCTCCCCACGGAAAGAAAAAGTTTCGAGAATAAAATATTCTTTGGCTTTCCTAAGTGAAAATGTAACGGAAAGGTTTACGCACTGTCAAGAAGTTAAATGGAGATCTTTACACTGGCATGCGTAAGAGTCTGCGGAAGAATACGAGGATTGTGTCCTTGGCTACATGGAACCAGGAACCTCTGGGGATCTCTACTCCTGCTAGAAGGTTTGCTTCTCTGAGTACCGTCCTTCCATCGTATACTCGGAGGTTTCCAATGACTGTTGTAGGTTGGACAGGCGCTTCAACGAAGAACGTCTGGGTACACTGAACCTGGATATAGGATTCTCTTTCCCTTCGTACGGTGACGGGGATGGAAGAGGGAACAGAGGGAGTAAAACTCTGGGTAGCTCCTTTCCATACCCGTATAGAGGTTAGGGGCGGAAGGGGTACTTCCTTTGTCATGAAGTGTGCAAACCCGTACTCCAACAACCGCACTGCCTCATCGTTACGAGTTTGGATCGCTTTTCGTGGATTAGAGTCGGTAGTTCCCAGGATGACCACCAGTAGACGGGTTCCATTTTTCTTGGCGGTAGCAGCCAGATTGAATCCCGATTCGTAGAGGAATCCTGTCTTGATCCCGTCTGCCCACGGGTAGGTGTAAACCAGGGAATTTTTATTAAACTGTGTGATAGGTCGTACCTTCTGACCATTCTCCACATTTTCTGGGCGAGGATAGGTGAACTCCCGAAGACTATGGAGGGTGTTCAAACTCTCGGGATGTGCTTCCAGGTAGAATTTCAAGAACAAGGCAAACTCCCGGGCAGTAATTCTATTGGATGCATCGTACCCTGAAGGTTCTACGAAATAGAGGTTTTTCAAACCTAGTCGTTCTACCTCTTGATTCATCTTTTGAGCAAAGGCAGAAACCGAGCCCGAAACGAACAAAGCAGCTGCAATGGCAGCATCATTCCCCGAAGCTACTGCGAGGCCTTGAAGGATGTCCTGAACAGTAGCTCGCTGGTTTGGGCCCAGAAACATGAGGGAAGAATCAGATGGTTGATGAACGGCCCAAGATTCCGGGGGGAGGGGAACCGGCGTCTGCCAGGAGATTTCACCCTTTTTTATTTTATCCAGGAGGATATGGATGGTCACAACCTTTGTGAGAGAAGCGGGAGGGTGGGGTAGGTCTGGATTCTTTTCATAGAGAATAGTCCCGGTAGTGGCATCCATTAGGATAGCCGCTAGGGAAGTAACTCTAGGCGGGGGAGGAAGCGAACTAGGATTCGCCTCCAAGACAAAGGGAATGGTTGTGTATATTGAGATAAGAAAACCTACCAATTTCCAACGCATGGGAATTTTCCTGTATACCAGCCATA
>CAKZQO010000143.1 GCA_937140905.1 uncultured Spirochaeta sp. | reverse complement strand
CCGATACCAGGGCTCCCATTCCAGGAGCCCCGGTCATTCTTAAAAGTTCAATGCTGTGTACTTTTTTATTTTCTCGCTTTCAATGCGGCTGGTCGTTCGTCCATCTCTTTCAAATTTTCTTTCGTTACGACGGTAATGGGAGTCTGAATGTACCGAGGGACTTTCTCGCCGTTCAATGCGCGAATAGCAGCTACCACACTTAGGTATGCTTGGTCGTACACTCCCTGAGATACGGTAAATGCCTCATCTCCCCGTTCCACCGCCACGTACTGGGGCTCCTGTACATCGAACCCACCAATGATCACCTGTCCTTGGAGACCCGCAGCTTTTACCGCTTCCACAGCTCCTTCCGCTTGGTTTCCTCCCACGGCAACGATCCCCTTTAGATCCTTGCCCCATTTGGTGATGTAGTCTTCCGTCACCTGGCGTCCCTTATCGAACTGCCAGTTGGTGACCGCTCGTTCCGCTTTGATCTGGGGGAAGTTTGCCTGGATATAATCCATCGCCGCTTTGGTCCGAAGGTCGGAAGTAGCCTGACCTGGCACGCCTTCCAGAATCAATAGATTACCCTTTCCTCCCATCCGTTTGGCGATCTCCATGGCGATCATCTTTCCCGCTTCCACATTGTCGATCCCCACGTAGGTCAGGTAGTCCACATCGGAAGGTCCCATTGTGTTGTCGTACACCACGGGGATCTTAGCCTTGATCAGATCCATCACAGGACCCCGAACGGCTTCCGTGTTGGCCGGCGCCAAGACTACGGCATCCACTCCTGCGGTGACGAGGTCTTCCAAGATCCGTTTCTGTTCCTCCACGTTGTCCGCCTTGGAAGGAGCGTAATCGAGGATTTTTACCCCTAGTTTTTCCCCTGCCTTCTTCGCGGCAATGAGATGAGATTCCCAAACAGGAATCGCAGCACTCTTCACCACTACGGCAATCGTGTAGGGACGTTTCGGGGTAGCGGTGTAGCCGAAATCCTTCGCTCGGATGGTCGTGTCCGTTCCCTTCATCACCACACCAGATCGATCCCACTTCTGTTCCTTAGAACCACCCGCGAACACAAAGCTGATCGCAAGGGATACCATCAAACCGAAGAGTACCCATTTCTTCATAGAAATCCTCCTGGTATCGAATGTATTGATACTTCAGGATACCATAAATTTTCCGATTGTCAAGTTTTTTCGAAAAAATTATTACGAAAATATGTTTTATTTACGCTTGACAGATCTACCAATTCGTTCCATCATGTGAAGTAATGGTGATAAACAACACGCTAGGCGAAAGAGTCTTCGAGAAACTGAAGGATGATATCCTCGCCGGTATCTATAAACCGGGGGATCGACTGTACTACGAAAAGATCGCTAGCGCCTTGAATGTGAGTATGACCCCGGTAAAAGAGGCCTTACTGAGGCTAGAACAGGAAGGAATCGTGCGAACCATTCCTAGAAAGGGAACGTACGTGATAGAACTAACCGACCGGGACATTATAGAATATACTCACATACGGTTTTCCCTGGAATCTTTAGCCATCGACACCATCTGCGAGAAGCGAATACCACAAGAGAGAATTCGCGAGCTCCAACCCATTAACGACGAGCTATCAAAAGCCATCCGAAAGAAAGAAGTTGTCCTTTGCATGTCTAAAGACATCGAGTTCCATCACAAAATCGTAGAACTGAGCGAAAATAACCGCCTATACGATCTGTTCAAACAGCTTCCCTTAACGAACTTCATGGCCCTTCGGGGCACGCAGAACCGGATGATTGAACAGGGGGAAGTGATCATCGAGAAACACTCCCATATCATTGCGGGGCTCACCCGATACGACGCGGAGTACACCAAGAACGTGTTGAAAGCCAACATCCTGATTCCCCAGTTGGGAATCGTGGGACAACACCCGGAAACTTGAGGTGTATCTTTTTAGAGGTGACTGCATTCCTTCAAGACCGTCAAAGCCAGCGGTGCATCTACAGCAATATTGTTTGTAAAGGCCTCAACGCTCACCCTTCCGTGATAACCTATCTTTCGCAAGGTAGAGAAATACGCTCGGTACTCTTCCTTGGGAATCTTGGGGAAGGACCGATTCTCAAGCTCAGCAAAGTGGGCGTGCGCGAGTAATCCCTTAGCAAGCAATAAGGCTTCCACTGGTTCCTTCTCATACGCCATATGGTAGTAATCAGAAAGGACTTGCAGATAGGGATGATTTACCTGTCGACAGAGCTCAACCGCTTCTTTCATCGTGTTGAGAACATTGGCTTCTCCCCGATTGTGGTACTCGATGGCTACTAGGATACCGATTCTTTCAGCCACTTCACCGATCATCTTTGAAGCTGTGCGAATCTGTTCCATTCCTGTTTCCCGTGGGAACCCTTCTGGCAAGTTCCGGGCGCCGGAACTTCCGAACACTACCACTCTCGCACCCAAATCCTTTGCCCGCCCGAGAGATTCTCGGGTATACTGGGTAAGAGCCTTGAAGTCTACATTTGAACCTGTAATCCGCTGTGAAGGAGGGAAGAAATTGTTGCATGCCTCCACAGGCAATCCGATCCGTTCCACTTTTTTACAAAAGTTCCCCCACTGTTCCCGGGGAATCCCCATAAGATCACGAAGGGAAAACTCCACGTACTCGTAGCCCCATTCCTTCAACTGGGGAAGAAGATGCAAGGCAATGGGATCCGAGTCTGGATACACCATGTTAGTACAGAGCCCAAATCGAAAGGATTGCGTTTCCATGGCCGAGGTAATACCACCTTTCCGGTCTTTATGCAACAAGCAGGAGAATCAATACCTTATGACCGCCCATTGCGGTTCGAAGGGTGTAGCTGTGTCATCGAAACTTGATCTGTACCTGTTCCTTCGTTTCCATCTGTAAACCTCGGTATTTCCGGCTAAACTCCTTCAATTCATCCAGAGTATCCACTTTGTCTCCGGTGAGTTTTTCAAAGGCTTCCTTGTTTTCAAGTAACGCATTGAAGTCCACGTCCATCAAGGTTACCACAGAGCCAGACCGGTAATCGGCATTGGTAGAAGTAATGGTTCCACCCACTTCCACTCGGATGGATAGCTTCATGTCTCGTAACAGTTCCTGCATCATTGCTTTCTCCTGTTCTGGAGATTCTTCTTCCTCACCCTCTTTTTCTTCCTTCGAAATCCCTTCGTTCGTCCTTTCTACCTTTTCTCCCGATCCCTTAGATCCCTCATCCTTTCGGAAAAGAACTTCCAGGGTAGCGGGATTCCCCTTGCTGAACTTGAAAGTGATGACGGATCCTTCCGTAGAGATCCCACCAGGCTGATTCGCAGGGGTATCTCCCAAGAGGGGAGTCTCGGGTACCTGTATCCGATTGATGTCGGTAAACCCGTACCGAACCATATACCCAGAACCTGCCTCGGAGGTGATCGGCCGCGCTTCAAGCATTCGAACCCCGGACCCCATCCGTTTTGCGTCTTCCTTGAGCTTCTCCTCGTTAAAGACACTAGATCCGCCAGGAGCAGTACCCCCCATGGCAGCCTGCATCCCCTGCATCATTTCCACGATATCCTTTCGCATGATCACCCGTTGTTCAACAGTCCCACTCCCGTCCTTCTCCACTTTGATCTTCGTTTCTGTTTGAAGACAACCGCTCAAGATCAACCCCATACTAGCCAGGAGAACAATGGTCGTTTTCATCCTTCCCTCCTTTGTGCCGGCATCCACCGTACTCTACACAGTATACTCTCTTCTATCTTCCCCATCCATCACCCTTTGGGTTGCCCAATGACCTGAGCGAAACCTGAGGAACATACTGAAACCCAACATCATCACGAAAAGGATGAAGGCAATCCACACGATGGTAGGAGATACCTTGCCATACTTGATCATGCCCAGGGCCAAGCAGGTAAAAAGCCAGTGGAGTCCCACGGAAATGTACATCACCGCCTTCGTGTCTCCCCCACCCCGTAAGGCACCAGAGAATACGATCTGCGCAGAGTCCGCCAGGGTATACAATCCCGCCAGCCGGAGCATAAACACCGCTAGGGAGAAGGTAGAGGATGAAGAACCCTCTGAAAATGGATGATCCGAGGAAAGAAACACTCCTACCAGTCGAGGAGCCGCAACGAGGAACAGTACCATCATGGACGCGGAATAGCTCCAAGCGGTTGCCAGGGCGGTATAGACAACTCTGCGAGCTTCGGAGAAGTTCCCGGCTCCAATCCGTCTTCCCACCATGGAAGTAACCGCGTCTCCCATACCCAACATGGGTATGAAGGCGACCAAATCCCAGTTGAAGGCTACGGTAACAGCCGCGGCTACTCCAGGTCCATAGGAATGCATGAGAAGGACGAACACATTGAAAGCCGTGACATTGAAAAATAGTTCTGCGCCTGCGGGTCCTCCATACCTTACAAGTCTTGCCAAAAGGAGTAGATCCAGTCCTTTTATTCGATGGGTCTTGAAGGAAGCTCGATTCATTGGGCTCAAGAAGGCCAGTATAAGGATCAGTACCGTACTGAAAGAGCCTAGAATAGTACCCAAAGCGGCCCCCGTTACACCCCATGCGGGGAGTCCCCAATTTCCGTAAATCAAAGCATAGTTAGCGGGTAGATTCACTACCATCCCGACCATGTTTGCAACCATCACCACCCGGGTCTTTCCGATCCCCAGGAAGAATCCGGTGAACGCGGCCCGTAGGATGGGGAAGACGGATCCATACATCAACACCCGGAAATACGTGTATTCGAGATGTATCTGATCCTCCCTATGCCCCAATAAGGAAAACACCTGCTTCATCAGAGGAGAAAACAGGAGCAGAAGGGGGTATGCCGCAAGGGCGAGGTAGATTCCCTGGTAGACCACTGGGGCGCAGAGATCCTTCCTTCGGGCGCCAAAGGATTGCGCGGTGAGAGCATTCACGTATCCCACCATACCTACAAAGAAGGATGTCAAGGTAAACTGGCTGAGACCTCCACTCATCGCCGCCGCTAAATGGAGTTCCCCAAGGCGAGAGAGCATCCAGCGATCCACGAAGAGCATCACCGTATCGGAAACCTGGGAAATTACCATCGGGATGGCAATGGAAAGGAGTTCTTTCAAAAGTAGAATCATAGAAAGGGTATTACCGGATTTTCCAGAAAAGGGATAGCTCCCCGGATACGGTTACTCCTTCTTGTGGATCAGGCTCTACCTTTTCGATGTAAAAACCAGACTCTGGCATCTGGGTATTTGGATCACGGGAGAAAAAGATCACCTGATCCCCCACTTGAAATCTTCCCTCTTTGGGTACTTTCGTCTTTTGGCCTGTGGCGAGATCATATTGCCAAAGGCCTTCCACAGGGGAAACCCGCACCTGAACCTCTTCTCCCGTACGAGACCAGAGGAGTAGGATCTTCTTTCCATCCGGCCGCCTAAAAGGAAGAGCTTCCAATGTATTCTTCAACTCTGGCGGTAGGGTTACTAAATCAGGCCTATAGGTAGCTCCCCCTATCTGAGTGGCTAAGATCGAATAGGCGGCCATCCCGCTTTTCGGTTTGAAATCCGGATAGTTGAGACCAAAGTATAGCTCCGAATCCAGAACGGAAGGAGCATCCCCTTTAGGGAACTTGTCAAAGAGTTCGTACCAGAATACCACCCGAACCCCCCGCACAAGTAGGCCCGCCAAGGTCTTGATCACATACGAAGGTTTTTTTTCTTCCGATACGCGGGTCAAGTACCACCCACCTGTAGGGAACCCGACTTCGGTAACCCATATATCTCCCCTAAACCCTTCCTCTTCGAGGATTGCCTTTAGCTCATCGTAGAGAACGATGGTCCCCTCGGGAGTTAAAGCGTACGGATGGAAGGATACTGCATCCGCGTATTGAAAAGCGCCCGAACGAAACATTCCCCGGATGAAGGATCTGGGGACTCGCCAGAAAGATCCTACCACGAGGTAACAGTGGGGATCCACCTCCTTGATTCTTTTGGCAGTTTCTGTAGCGAGAGTAAAGAAGTCTTCGTCCGATCCCTTCCAGAAGAGCCAGTTTGGTTCGTTCCAGATTTCGTACGCGTGGATTCGCCCCTTGTATCGCCTCACGATTCCTTCCACGTACTGGAGAAAGTAGGGAATCTTATCCGGTTCAATGTGACGGCGGGCTTCCTTTTCCTCCTTCCCATAGATCCAGGGGACATCGTAGGCCAGCACTGCCAGGACCTTCTTCCCTGCCCGTTCCGCATTCTCCACGTACCGGTCCCACCTACGAAAATCCCACTGTTTGGTTCGCTTTTGGATGGAATCCCACCGAAAGGTATTTCGGATCCAGGATACTCCCATTGCATCCAGTAGCCGATTCTCCTTTTCCGTGAACCGCCCCCCTGCGTGGGCCATTCCGAATGCGTCGAGAGGAATCGTACGAGGTTCTGGAACCTGGAACCGGATGGAGGTACAACTGTTAAATAGAAAAAATATAAGTATACACAAAAGGGATCCTGATCGGTGGAAGGACACCATCCATACCTCCTATAGAGAGTATACCATATTCGATCAGGTATCCCTAGTTTATGTTAAACGGATCTACGGGCTTCCTCTCGAGCCTGCATCTGCTTCTTCCAGGAATGGAGGGCTAGCGAAAGCCCGATGATCCCATACGCCACAAAGGCCCGGAAAAACTCACCCAACTGGGCATCACCAAACAGGGTTCTTCCGGCCAAGGGAGAAACAATGAACATGGTATGGAACAGGAGAGTCCCTAGCAGGGCTTGTCCAATCGTGGCCTTTGCAACCGAGGCGCCTCCGATCAGCAAGGCAGCTATGGCGAACATTCCCGCCTGTTCGTGGCTGCCATACGTGCTGAAGGTACCCAAGTTTTGAAGGAAAACGATCTGACCGATGGAGGCCAGTACGGTAGACATGACCATCGCGATGATCCGAATTCGATCGGAGTCGATTCCGGCGACTTCTGCGATGTGCCGATCCTGTCCTACGGTGCGCATATCCTGCCCTAGTTTGGTACGGGTGAAGAAGGTAATGAAGACGCAGAGTCCCAGCACGATGAGGAAGGTTCCCACCGGCACCCGAACGAAATTGAACATGGAACGGGTATACACCTGAAACAAACCCCATCCGATGAGGAATAACGCCAGTAGTCCGATCCCAACCATTTTGCCTAACCGTACCGATCGTCTACGGAAGAATCTTGTCAGGTACACTCCTAACAATACTATCCCCGTAACCGCCGCGCAAACGGGAAAGGGTATCCGGAGTAGATCGTCCAATCCGTTCTTCAAGCCACCCGTCAGGTCAATGGATGTTCGCAATCCCACCCCACTGGACAGTACCAGCACATCGTTTTTCATGGGAATCACGCTTCCCACCAGCAACAGAAATACCAGTTGGTAGATCCCGTTGGAAAAGAAACCCAGAATAAGGGTAGTGATCATTTCTTTCCCTCGAGCTCGGTTCAACAACCGACCCGTAAGGATCCCCAACACGACCGCAAGGGGAAAAGCCAATAAAATGGAAAGAAGAATCCCCCCAAGACCAGGAATCTTCCAATGGGTAACCACGATGATGGCCGCCTGACCCGCCATGGCACCCAACACAATGGCAAAGTTTAGCCCCAACCCCGCCAACACTGGTATGATGAGGGAAAGGACCATGAAACTGTTTCGGGCCAATCGGTTCACGATGTCTTCCAGAAAGAAGGGCAGGGAAAGGCCGGATACTCGCAGTCCCAACACTCCGATCACCACGAAGAGGATGCTCACCGCATTGTTGGTAAGGAACCGTCGTACCTGCGTCATTCATTGCCTCCTTTCTGAGCCAGGGCATAGAGGATGATTCCGTTGGAAACAATGATCCGAGATATTTCAGCCAAACTCCCTAGGGTAGCTACCGTATTGGCTACGGGAAGGGCTACGACCAGGATCCCCTGGAAGAGAAAGGTGCCAATGATCACGTGGCTGATCTTGGCCGTTTTCAGGGTAGCCCCTCCGATCAGGATCGCTGCTGCTGCGATGAATCCCATGTACATGGGGGCTTCGTATAGTTGGAGAAATCCAAACCCCTGCGCATAGGTAAGGATTCCAATAGCTCCAAGAATCGTGGAAATGATGGTGCCGAGGATCCTCATTCGATCCACATCGATTCCTGAGGCTTTGGCGAACTTGGGATTCATCCCACATTCCTGCATCGCTAGACCCGTCCGGGTACGCAAGAATAGTCCCATGATCAGGCACATGACTCCTAGGAACACGAGAGCGCCTGTGGGGATTTTGATACCATACAACTCAAAGGCCCACAGCTTGTTCAACACATTACTGAAGCGTCCTTCCAGAGAAACGGTAACCCGGATCCCTTTTCCGATGGCCCAAGCCATTTCCGGGTTCTTGAACGGTAGGGTGACCCATCCAAACGACATCAGAGAAACAAAGGCAAAACCCACATACGTGCCTACCGTCATCTCCGAGCCTTTCACTCGATTCAACAGTAGTCCATACCCATACCCAACTAGAATAGCCAAGGGGATGGAAAATCCAATCGCAGCAAAGAAAGCGGTTAATCCTTTTAAATTCAA
The DNA here is from genome assembly GCA_937140905.1 of uncultured Spirochaeta sp. Classification (GTDB taxonomy): domain Bacteria; phylum Spirochaetota; class Spirochaetia; order DTKZ01; family DTKZ01; genus DTKZ01. The sequence goes on along the minus strand of CAKZQO010000143.1, from coordinate 2,177 downwards.
TTCGATGCTCATCACCCCACCCAGCAAGCCGCAGATGATTCCCAATGGCAAGCCAAAGAATAGGCTAGTGCCCACCAGAATCGAAGGAAGCATCGAAAGGGTAAGAACTGTATTCATTCCCAACCGAACGAAGGTATCCGATAGTAGCGCGGGAAATGGAATGGAAAGGAAAGCGGCCGAAATCCATAAGCTTAAAAGAAATAGAATGATGATGATCCTGGGAATCCCAAAGGATCGAATCTTTTTTAATATCTGTTCGAGCATGGTAGTGGTTTGCGATTTCTTATTATCGTACTGCATATTCCCCTGCCATTAGTAAACCGAATTGCGCATCCTCCGCGTCTGGATCCAGGATGCCCATCACTCGACCTTCGCTGATGATGGCGATCCGATCGCAGATGGATCGCAGTTCCGCCAACTCGCTGGAGGTTAACACGATGGTCATGCCATTCTTCTGGTTCAACTCTACTAGAGTATCCAACACTCTCTTCTTTGCGCCAATATCGATCCCCCGAGTAGGCTCGGAAACGAAGAGAAGTTTGGGCTCCAACGCCAACGCCTTGGCAATACACACTTTCTGTTGGTTACCCCCTGACAACCGTTTCACCGGTTGATCCGGGCCCAAGCAACGAATGTCGAGCTTCTGGATCATGTCCTGGGCAAAGGCGCGAATCTGGGACCTGTCTAAAACAGAAAAAACTCCCATGTCTTTCAAGAACTTACGATGGATCTCTATAGCGGGAGCAACGATATTCATCTCCACGCTCATATCCAAAAGGAGTCCCACTCCTCTCCGGTCTTCGGAAAGGAACGCCAATCCCCTTTTCAAGACCTCTCGGGGATTATTCAGGGGAAGGAGCTTATCATCGAACTCCACAGACCCAGAGCTATCGTACAATCCCATGATCCCATTGGCGATTCCAATTTTACCCTGCCCAGCCAATCCGCCGATTCCAAAGATCTCTCCTTCCTTGATGTCCAGGTCCACCTTTTGCACGGTTTCGCCCGGCATAAGTACCCGCAAGTCCCGTACTTTCAGGATGGTTTTCCGTTCTGATAAATTTACCTTTCGCTTCCCCACGGACTCGATCGAATGCCCCACCATTAACCGAGCCAATTCCTCAATGGTAGTCTCGGATTTAGACTTGGTGGCCACTTGCACTCCATCCCGAAGGACTGTGATCCTGTCACAGACTTCCATGATTTCATGTAGTCTATGGGTGATGAATAGAATTGAGATTCCCGTTTCCGCCAGTTTCCTTAGGGTAGAGAGAAGCCGGTCCGCTTCCGATTCTGTAAGGACTGCGGTTGGTTCATCAAAGACGAGAAGTTTTAGGTTTTGCTTGTCCAGTTCACGAGCGATCTCTACAAACTGCATATGCCCAACAGGTAACCCCGCGATCCTTGCCCACTCGTCTATGTCCATCTCCAACTTGGATAAGGCTCGTTTCGCATCCTGTCCCATCGAGTCCCAGTCAAGGGTCCGCAGACCCGGGCCTAGTATTTTAGAAAAGAAATTATCCTTGGTGATTTCCCGATTAAGTTTGATATTCTCTGTGACAGAATATCCAGGAATCAGCATGAACTCTTGATGGACCATGCCGATTCCCAGTGCCATCGCGTCGAAAGGACTGGAAATTCTGACTGGTTTACCCAGGAACTCTATACTTCCCTCGAATCCGCCGGTAGAATGAATGACCGACATCCCGAACAGGATGTTCATGAGCGTGCTCTTTCCCGCTCCATTCTCCCCGACTATTCCGTGAATTTCCCCTTCTTGTACCGACAGGTTTATACCTTTTAAGACTTTGTTTCCATAGAACTCTTTCGAAATGTTCTTCATTTCTAAAACAGATCGTCCGTTTCTTTCCACAGAATCTCCTTTCCTAGAGGGAAAATAGACGTAAAAAGCAGGGCCATCGCTAAAGGCCCTGCTCTATAGATCCATTCCAGGTACTGTAAATTAAAAATTGTAGAACTCGGAAAGGTAGAGGAAATAGTTCGGATAGGTCTTCCCGGTTTTCCGGCTCGTGTACTCGGTCAGCTCTACCTTTCCTCCCGCAATGCTTTCCATGATGGAAATCAACTTTGCCTTATCTACCTTACCGTTGGTCTTCCCCTCGATGTACTCCATCGCATACCGAACTCCCGCTTCCATGTACATCATGTTCACGGGA
>CAKZQO010000142.1 GCA_937140905.1 uncultured Spirochaeta sp. | reverse complement strand
CCATGGGCCATGGCGCAGCGGATGATGGAATGGGCATAGTGATGCATGCCGCCCTGGGGGATGCCGCGCGAGTAGATGACAAGGGCCATGCCGCCGAAGGAGGGAATGGCCATCCCCTCCCAGTGGGGAGCGGCTCCGCAGTACCAGGCGCCGCCGGCAAAGCTGACCTTTAGAGCCTCCGTCTCCAGGAACTCATCCAGCAGATCGAACAGGCGATTCTCGCGAAACGGCTCCTTCCCGGCGATAAGCTTCCCACCATCCGCTCCCTCGCCATCGAGCTGAAGATCAATCCCAACACCATCGCCAAGGCGTACAACGAGCTAGAGATCCGGGGGATCGTGGTGACCCAGGTGGGGAGCGGCACCTACGTATCGGACAAGGAGATCGACATGGCGGAGAACGAGCGGCAGGAAAAGATCGAACAGAGCGTGGTCCGGTTCCTCCGGGAGATGGAAGCGCTTGGGGTGAAGCGCTCGGAGATACCGAAACTGATCGAAGCGTTCAAGGAGGAGTCATGATCTGGTTCAGCAAACGAAAGAGGCGGGGGGCGGAGAAACCCTTAATCAAGAACGTGGAGCCGCGGGAGAAGCGAAAGGACTTCCGGATGGACCCCGTAGGGTTGGGAGTTCTCGCCTTCTTTGTGCTGCTCCTGGTGGCGGTCCTTATCCTCGCGGGTCGAGCCCCTCGAGGGGTGGAACTGGGGATCCTTTTCGGAACGCCGATAGCTACCGCGATTCTCATGACCCTCTTTCCCCGGTGGAGCACGGCGGTGAAGTTTCTCCTGGTGCTGGGGCTACTGGCCGGTATCTGGCAGGCTGAGCAGGCGGGGCTCGCGCTAGCGGTCGGTGCCGTGGGCGCTCTCCTCGCCCCCGCGACGCAAAAGATGGAGGAATGGGAGCGAGCCATCGTGCTCCGGTTGGGGAAGTTTCACCGGGTCCTGGGACCGGGCCTCTTCGTCCTGTTCCCCCTGATGGACCGCGTCGCCCGGGTGGTGGACCTGCGGATCCGGGTCACCGACTTTTCCGCTGAAACCACCCTTACCCGGGACTCGGTCACGGTGACGGTGGACGCCCTCTGTTTCTGGCTCGTATGGGACCCGGAGAAGGCGGTGCTGGAGGTGCAGAACTACGAGGAAGCGGTGGTCCTTTCCTCCAAAACAGCCCTCCGGAACGCCATCAGCAAGAACGACCTATCCACCTTCCTGGAGCGGGGAGAGGAGATCGAAGAGCAGATCCGGAGCGAGGTGGACCGGAAAACCACTGAATGGGGAATCACGGTCCAGCACATTGAAATCACCGATATCCAGATCCCGCGGGAACTGCAGGACACGATGAGCCGCCTTGCCCAGATGGAGCGGGAGAAGAAGGGCAGGATCCAGTTGGCCGAAGCGGAGATCGAGGCGGCGCGGCGGTTCGTGGAGGCGGCCCGCGTGTATGGAAAGGACCGCACGGCCTTAAGGCTCCGGAAGCTCGCCGTGCTGAACGAAGGGTTGAAGGCGGGGAATTCCCTCCTCCTCGTGCCGAATGAACTGGCGAAGGTTCTTCGAGGGGGGGGCCTGTTAGGCGCGGCGGCCCTTAAGGAAGCGAGGCGAAAGGCAAGGGGAAAGAAAGGGAATGGGGAGGATCAGGATGACCGTGGTTGAAGCCCGGAACCTAGTTAAAGACTACACCACCAATGGCCTTACGGTACCCGCCTTGCGGGGGATCTCCCTTTCCTTTGAGCAGGGGGAGTTCGCGGCCATAGCGGGTCCCTCGGGAAGCGGCAAGTCTACCTTCCTGCACCTGGTAGGCTGCCTCGATGTGCCGAGTTCCGGCGAGATCCGGATCGAAGGGACCGATGTTTCGACCCTTTCCCGGAAGGAGTTGGCCTTTCTCCGGAGGCAAAAGATCGGTTTCATTTTCCAGGCGTACAATTTAATTCCCGTGCTCACCGCTTTAGAGAACGTCTCTTTCCCCCTGACGTTACTGGGGGTGGACCGGAAAGAGGCCAAGCGGATGGCGGAGGAAGCGTTGGCGGCAGTGGGCTTGGAGGGGATGGGAAACCGCAGGCCAAAGGAGATGTCAGGTGGGCAGCAGCAGCGGGTTGCGATTGCCCGGGCCCTGGTAAAGCGGCCTTCCCTCATGCTGGCTGATGAGCCGACCGCCAACCTGGATTCCAAGACCGGCGCCGAAATCCTGGAACTGATGCTCTCCCTGAACCGTACCCTCGGCACCACCTTCCTCTTTTCCACTCATGACCGGATGGTGATGGAGTACGCCCGGCGGCTCGTGCACCTGCGGGACGGGATCGTGGAGGGGGAGGAGCGAAAGGGGGAGGGACAATGATGAGGCCGGCAAGGCTTGAAAGGGAAGCAAAAAGTTCACGCCACGCCTTCCTGAAAGAAATCGTAAGTATCGCCTTCCGCAACCTCTCCCGGCATCGGGTGAAGACGGTGATCACTACCATCGGCGTGGCGGTGAGCGTGGCCCTCTACATCTTCATGGACGCCTGGCTTTTAGGCATGAACCTCGATTCCCGGAGGAACATCGTGTCCTACGAGATCGGGGCTGCCAAGATCCAGTCCCAGGCTTACTTCGAAAAGAAGGAAGACTTACCCATGTACGAGAGTTTCTCTAACTGGAAACCCATCGCGCGGGCGTTGGAATCGGCGGGCTACGCGGCAGCTCCCCGCATGACCTTCACCGGAACCCTGTACTCCCGATCCGGATCGGCCCCCATCGTGTTCCATGGGGTAGACCCGGAAAGGGAAAGACGGGTGCTCCGGTACATGAACTACCTGGAAGCGGGCAGGTTTCCGAAGGAGGGAACCTACGAAATCGCCTTAGGGTTACTGGCGGCGGAAAAGCTGAAGCTCGATATTCCCCGCAAGCTGACGGAGGAAGAGTTGACCCGACTGGTAGAAGAAACGGCTCGAACTCCGGAGGAGGAAGCCTTTATCCGGGGGTTGTATGCTCGGCAGGAGCCTGTGTTCTTTTTGCGGCAGGACGTGCCTCGAACCGAGTTGGACAGGTTCTGGGACCTCCTCGTCGCCTCGGGCAGGAACGACGCGCGGATCTCCACGGTGATCGACATCAAGGAGGAGTCCGGAAAGATCCGGCACGTGTACCAGGTGATGGAAGCGAAAGTGGTGGGGATCGTAAACTCCCCTAATCCCAAGACCAATGGAAACGTGGCCTTCATGCCCTTGGACGTCCTATCGGGGGAGGAAGGGCTCCTCCTGGAAGATCAGGTCACGGAGATCCTGGTGCGGGCGGCGGGCGCGAAGGATAGCGACCTGCCTGGGCCTAAGGAAAGCCCGGAGGCGATCGAAGAGGCCCTCCGGCGCGTGGGATTTTCCCTACCTTCCTCCCTACGGGTGTATGGGTGGGAGGAGTACGTGAAGGATTACATCGTCGCCGCGCGGGGAGACAACGTAACGACCCGCGTGATGATTCTTCTTCTCTTCATCCTTTCCTTCCTGGGGATCGCCAACACGATGCTGATGGCCATCTTGGAGCGGACCAAGGAGATCGGCATGATGCGGGCTTTGGGCATGACGGATGGTGAACTGGTGCTTTCCTTCATGATAGAGGCGGGCATGATCGGTCTGATGGGTGGGATCGTGGGAATGATTTTGGGGTCTTTGGCGAATATCCCCATGGTAAACCATGGGATCGACTACTCCGCCATGGCGAAACAATTGAGTGGGGATTTTGGGTATCGGATCACCGCCCTGTTCCGTTCGGCCTGGAATCCGGGGACCATCATTGGGTCAGGTATCGTGGCCACTCTCATTTCCGCCCTATTGAGTGTTCCCCCTACCCTGCGGGCCCTCAAAATGCCCGTGACCGAAAGTCTCCGGTTCGAGTGAAGGGGGCGCGGGAATGAAAACACGTAAGGTAACTCAACTTTCCCACGATGACGCTTCCAGGGGGCGTTCCCCTTCCGGTATTGGCGGGCCGATTCCGGACTTCTTTTCTGCGAACGCTTGGCCGAGGGAGTCAAAGGGGGGCGGGTCCTTCGACCTTCTCCTCATCGCGTACCGAAACCTGAACCGGAACAAGCGGCGCACGGTTCTTTGCGTGGTTGCGGTGGCTCTGGCGGTCTTTTTCAACATTTTCATGCAGTCCTGGATCGAGGGGATGTACAAGAGCATCGAAGACGTGGTGCGGACTTTCGAGACGGGGCATCTCCAGTTGGTTTCCCAGGGTTTTGAGGAGGAGAAAGAGTATTTGCCCGTCCAGTTTCCCCTGGCAGACGGGAGGCCCGTGGAAGAGTTAATAAGTCGCATCCAAGCCCTACCCCAGGTGAAGACCGTTCTCCCGAGGATCGTTACCTACGCGTCCCTCTTTGACAGCGTGGTAAAGCATGGGATCCTCTGGGGGGTCGACGTCGAGCGGGAGCTATCCACGCATCCGCTGAACCTCACGACCCGGAGCAATGGACTGCGGGAAGGCCGGTTCCCGAATGCTGGGGAGAACGCGTGCGCGGTGGGAATCGCCTTTGCCAAAAAAGCGGGAGTCCGGATCGGCGACCGGCTTCCGTTCAAAGTGGTGTCTGCCCAGTTTTCCGACAAGTTCTGGAATCCTGAGGTGGTGGGGATCTTCCAATTTGATTACCGGAGGTTCGACGAGGACGTGATTCTGGTTCCCTTTGACCGGCTCCAGAAGGTCCTAGTGCTGGGGGAAAGCACCCAGCAGCTCTACGTGTACCTCAAGGACGGTAGGCGCGCGGAAGAGGCGCGAAAGTCGATCCAGCCTATTCTGGGCGAGGGTGCCGTGGTCCATTCCTGGACGGAGAACTACTGGATCGCGTACCTACGGAACAGCACCTTCCTCTACGTGATCATCTTTGGCGTGTTCCAGATTGTGGCCAGTTTCCTCATCATCAACACGGTAGTGATGGTGATCCACGAACGGATCAAGGAAATCGGGATGATGGGCGCGCTGGGCATGACGAGGCGGGAGATCGTGGAGGTGTTTTTCTTCGAAGCCGTGCTCTTGAGCGTGTTC
>CAKZQO010000141.1 GCA_937140905.1 uncultured Spirochaeta sp. | reverse complement strand
GGGAAACAGGGCTTCTCCGGATCCCCTTTGGGTTCGGACAAGCCTTTAGGCCCACGGACTTTCTCAATCCCCCCAACCCCCTGAATCCCGATGCCCGGCCCCGGGGAGTACTGGGGACCGCGTACACCTTATACCCCTCGGATACGACCCTTTTCAAGCTTTTTGCCGCTTCAGGCCAGGATCCCACCCAGACGGATGGTTCCGGGGCCATGGCCGGGATTTCTGGTGAACTTCATGTGCCTTCTTCCAGTGTGCAGGTATTGTACGTTCTCCAGGCTCCTAGGAAAGGGGAGCAGCGTCCCAACCATCGGATGGGGCTTTCCTACAAGTGGGACGGAGGGGTGGCCATTACGCTAGACGCTCTCTATACCTTATGGGGGGATTCGCTGGCTACGAATCGCTGGTACGACCGTTCCTGGCATCCCTTACTAGGCTTACAGGCCGCGGGAGGATTGGATGCTTCCTTCGGAGACTTTATCGTCCTGCTCCAGTACCTATACAACGGCGGGGGGGCTCTGGAGCCAAAGGATTCTCTTGCCGAACTCTACGATCCCTCCAGGGGCGATTGGCAAGCTGTTCCTCCCGCGCGACGGGCGCTTCGATCCGATCTACCCGTAGGGGAATTGAATCGGCGGAACTATTTGTTCGGTTCTCTCCTGTACAAGATGGATGACTACACGAGACTTACCCTAAGTAGCACGATAAACCTGGACGACGGATCCCTTGTTCCCGCGGCTTCTATCGAGCATGAGCCTTACCAAGGTTTCACGCTTCAAATTACTCTGAGGGCTTTTCTTGATCCCGATGTATGGGGAATGGGCTCCCCCGGAGAGTTAGGCCCCCTTCACACAGGGAAACGGCTAGACTGTACGGCAAAGGTGAGGATACGGTTTTAGAAAATCTGGTTTTGATTCTAGAGGGTCACCGTCCTGCGCTTTCGCTTCAATACCGATTGGATCAATCCCTCGTCTGGCCGAGGGACATAGATTCCACTCTTGGAGCCGGTAAACTCCAGCTGAAAGGTATCCCCCGCTTTGTGGATCCGGAACCTCCCTGTACAGGAGGGGCATTGCAAGATTTCCCCTTCCTGGATATCCGGTCTAGGAACGATCAAAGGCCCGCACACCGGGCAGGATAACAGGGAACGGTTTTCCCCGGCGTGTCCCAGAATATGGGTTAATTTGTCCTTCTTTGCCAGCTCAAGGAAAAGATCTACCAGGTGAGCATCGAACTGTTTCCCTTTCCCTTCGGAGAGGATGGAAAGGGCTCGATCTACCGGTAAGGCGGGCCGGTAGGGACGGGGACTCGTGAGGGCGTCGAAGGTGTCCGCGATGGAGGTGATCTTTCCCCAGATAGTTATGCTATCCCCATCCAGTCTGCCGGGGTACCCGGTTCCGTCTACCCGCTCATGATGTTCCAGGATACTGTAGCGGACGAGAGGATACAGGGGATGGTTCTGCCCGATTTCCCCTCCCACCACCGGATGCTGTCGTACTACCTGGAACTCTTGTTCGGAAAGAGAGCCCTGTTTGTTGAGGATGCCGTCCGATACTCCCACCTTCCCAAGGTCGTCCACCAGAGCTCCCAACTCGAGCACGAATAGATAGTTCTTGTTTAGACCGTACTGTTCCCCCAGTAGAACGCTGTAGCGGCTTACCCTCCAAATATGTCCCCCCGTGTAGGGATCCCTGGCTTCGATCACGGAGGCCAGAGCCACGAGGGAGCGGAGTAGATCATTGTTCACGTCGATTTTTTTCATGCTACCAATGTACCCTGTAAATGAGATTTCGTCTAATGCGAAAAAAACAGGTTTACCATGGAACAGTTAGAGGGCGCCTCACCCATGGTCCAGCGGGTTTCCTTCATATTTTCCCCCAGACCTTCCGGTTCCAGATTTTTCGGGCCCTTCTGTCTCGAACATTGTGCGCGGTGGGAACCCGAACGTTTCGCGAAGGTTAGAAGGCGCTTCGTTTCTTGGATCCGCTGGACAAGAGCTTCCTCTTCTGCGGTTTTCCGTTCCTTTTTTAACAGGTTCACGTACCGACAGAGACGAAAAGCGGTCACGAGCTCTTCCATGGTCAGGGCTCCAGTCCAGGGGTACGCGAAGGATCCTCGGCCCAATCCCGGATGATCCAGGAGAGTGGATGGGGGTGGGGTGAAGCCCGGAATTCCAGGCACCGGATAGAAGAGGGAAATCCCGATCAGGGTAGGGAGGGGTTGCAGGAAGCGGATCTGCTCCACGATCCGTTCCGGCGCGTCTCCCGTAAGTCCCGCGATGAAATAAGTGATCGACGATGCTCCCCGGTTATGGATTTCCCGAATTACTTCAAGGTATCGGGATAAATCGACCGGGCGATCCACCTGGAGGGCTGTTTCCGGATAGATCGTCCCGAGGGACAGGTTAAAACGGCGAAAGCCATACTGGATCAACCGGTCTATTGTGGGTGGATCCAGAAGCAAATAGTCCAGACCGTTTTCAGCGGAAAACTGAGCGTAAGGGTGGAGGATTTTTACCATCTCTAAGACCTCGAAGAAGTACTCGGGCGCGGAAAGGAGATTATCGTCCTCGAAGTTCAGGTGGAGAATCGGCTTTGGGGGAAGTCTACGTAAAGCCTGTTCCAAAGCTTGGAGGGGCGCGGTGCGGAACTCGCTCCCATGGCAGAGGTGGTTGGAACAGAACCTACACCGTTTCGGGCAACCTCTACTCAAGGAAGTGGTAACCCAGATTCCTTCGGAGGTTTCCTTCACAATGGCTACTGGGACAGAAATCTCTTCTTCCCGGCAAAGATGGTCCGCTCGAATCACTTGTGGCTCAGTGTCTGAGATAGGGCCTCTTTTTTGGACCAATCGTTCTAGTTTCTCCAAAAGAAGCGGGACCGTGACTTCACCCTCCCCCACGACGACGAAGTCGAACAAGGGCTTTTGTGTGGCTGAGCCGCACGGGCGCGCAGTAGCAACGGGGTCATGGGGATCTTGGTTCTGCGTTACTTGTTTAAAATAGTACTCAGGGCATGAACTTGGACCCGCCCCTCCCACCACGAGGCGCGCGCCTGGGATTTTTCGGCGAACAGCGCGGGCAAGTTCTACCGCTTCTTCCGCGTACGCGTAGGCAAAGGAAGAGATAAACACCGCCTCAGGGCGCCAAACGGAGATCTGGCGGGAGCACTCCTCGAAGGTAGGTCCAAAGTGTTGGAACCGGGTAAAGAACGAAAGGGGCCCCAACTCCGCCGGCACCAGGTAGGGCTCTAGGTAGGATGCCTCCGGAGGAAGGGGAAGCACGTGGGAGCGTTCCTTGGAAGGAAAACGGAAAAGCCTTACCTCATGGCCCGCCTTCCGACAAAGTTCCGCCACGATTCTCGCGCCAAGAGCGCTCAACCGGTGTGGGGTAAGGTAGAAGTCGCGGATAGGAGGCACGGCAACGGCGATCCGCATGGAGGAAGTATACCAAAAGGGAAAAAGAAAGTTGACAGTACATGAAGGTATGGTATACTAATGGTATACCATATGAGGAAGGAAGAGTTATTCGAAGATCTAAGACGAAGGATCATTTCCGGTGAGCTTCTGCCAGGGCAGTGGCTAGTGGAACGCGATCTGAGCGAAGAATACAAGATCTCCCGAACGCCGATCCGGGAAAAGTTGCGCAAATTGGCAAATCTAGGTCTCGTGGAGTTGGAGCCTTCTAGAGGGTACAGGGTAAAGGAACTAGGAGTCGAGGAAATCGTAGAGATCTTCAACGCCCGGGAAGCGGTAGAAGGAGAATGTACTCGACTCGCCTGCATCAGCGGCTCTACCGAGTTTATTTTGCAGGTAAAAGCGTTAAAAGAACGGTTGGAAGGAGTGGATGTTCAGAAAGAACCTGAACGTGGAGTGATTATAGGGAAAGAGATGCATGACTTGATCGTTCAAACGGCAAACAATCGATACCTCGAAGAGTTCTACCAGAAACTCGCCAATCTTGCGGCTCTCACCCGGAACATGAGCAAGAAATCTTCCCAGATCGAAATGATCTCGAAGGACTTCCATTTGCGGATCCTGGATGCTCTTCTGGAAAAGAATGCGGAGGAAGGGGAGCGCTTGATGCGGGAACACTTACGGTTCACCTGCAAAGCATTGCTCCATACGTACTTGAGGGTAGGTGTAAGTATCTGATGCATGGAACTTGAGGCTTTATGCCTTTGAGGAGGGCTGTAAGTTTTACAGCCTAGAAAACCATCGATAGCAGGAGGAAGAATCTATGAAACGAAGGATCCTTGTGGTTGCGCTCGGTTTGTTGGTCTGTATGGCCTTGATAGCGGGAGGTAAATCGGAGAGCGCAAAACCGGAAGCGAAAAAGCCCACATACGTATTGCGGTTTGGGCATGTTCAAACAAGTGAAGACCTGTTCCATAAGGCATACGAGAAGTGGGCGAAGGCTGTAAATGAAAAAACAAAAGGGGATGTGCTAATCGAGGTATACCCGAGTGCGCAGCTTGGAAAGGAAGAAGATGTATTGGAACAGATACGGCGAGGCACGAATGTGGGATGGCAAACAGACCCTGCTCGACTCGGGAACTACGTGAAAGAGTTTTCCATTATGTACGCTCCTTACTTCTTCGAGAACCTGGAAGAAGTGAAGAAACTCCTGAAGTCTCCCACAATCGCCGAATGGGTAAAGAAGCTGGAGGACCAGTTTAAAATCAAAGTAGTTTCCTATGCCTATGTGCAGGGGTACCGAAACGTATTTTCCAACAAAATGGGAAAGAGTCCTTCAGAGTTTCGGGGTATGCTGATCCGAACTGCACCCGCTCCCATGTGGGTTGCCACCGTGAACTCCCTAGGTTGCAAGGCGGTGGCTCTTCCCTATGGAGAATTGTACAACGCGATTCAAAGCAAAGTGGTGGATGGGTGTGAATTGCCCTATGCGGCAGCGGCCAAGTTGAAAGTGTACGAAGTGGCGAAATACATCATAGAAACTCAACACATATTCCAGGCTAATGTCCAGGTAGTGAGTGTAGATTGGTTTAACAAGCTGCCGAAAGAGTATCAAACGATTCTGATCGATGAATGTGACAAAGCGGGGCTAGAAGTTTCCGAGACTTTGAACAAGAATGCCGAAGAGGACAAGCAGTTCATGATCAGTAAGGGAATGACGTATATTCCGCATTCCGAGTTGGATGTGAAAGCTTTTAAAGAGTCTGGCAAGAAAGTATATGAAGAATTCCAGCTCTTGGAGGTCCGAAACAAGATCTATAAAGAGTTGGGGAAATAAAAATGAAATAAGCGGTGCGGTGAAGGATATATGAAGAAAAAAATTGACCTATCCGCACCGCTTTTATTAAGGGGTTATAGATTTATGAAACGTCTATACGAGATGATCTGTAAATTAGAAGTGATTATCTCTGCCAGTTTCTTGTTGTTGACGGTATTTGTCATTTTCTTCGCTGCTGTTTCACGAACCTTTGGCTATCCCATGAACTGGGCCTTAGATTTTGCCCTCCTTGTGTTTACGTGGGGAGTGTTTCTCGCAGCAGATTTTTCGTATCGGGAGAATAAGTTTCTCAACGTGGATTTCATTGTTACCAAATTCCCCAAGCCATTGCAGCGAACGCTAGAGATCGTCATTTACCTAATCGTTCTGGCCTTTCTCGTTTTTCTGGTGTATCAGGGAAGTATCCTGTCTGTATTTACCTGGCACCGTACGTTTCAGGGGATTCCTTCGTTGAGTTATACCTGGGTGACGATAAGCGTTCCCCTTTGCTCGTTCCTAATGGTGATCTCCACGGTTCTCAAGTTGCGCACGATCCTGCGCAATGTAAAAAAATAAAAAAAGGATTACGGTTATGGTATTAGTATTTATCATATTCATCCTATTTGTTCTGATTGGGATGCCTGTAGGCCTAGCCATTGGGATATCGGGTGTTTTCTTTTTCTTGCAATATCCAGAGTTGCCGCTGTTAACCATTGTTCAACTTCCTATTTCTCAAACACAGAACGTGACCCTTCTGGCGGTGCCTTTGTTCATTTTTGCCGGGAATTTAATGAACTCGAGTGGAATCACCGATCGATTGATTAAACTTTCCATGCTACTCGCGGGTCACATGAAAGGCGGAATGGCACAGGTGAGTGTAGTCTTGAGCACTCTCATGGGAGGATGTTCGGGTTCATCCAACGCCGATGCTGCCATGGAGAGCAGGATCCTGGGGCCGGAAATGGAACGACAGGGATATCCCAAAGGGTTTACTGCGGCAGTAATTGGCTATACTTCGTTAATCACTTCAACAATTCCGCCGGGAGTTGGAATGATTCTCTATGGAACCGTAGGGGAAGTCTCGATCGGTAGATTGTTCGCCGCCGGGATCCTGGCGGGTCTCATTCTAATGGTAGTCTACATGATCACGGTTGCCATGATCGCTCGATCGAGAGGATTCAAACCTGCTAGAGAGAAGCGGGCTTCCTTCAGGGAATTGGTGTCCTCATTGAAGGAGACGATCTGGGCGCTCATATTCCCCATTGTTCTTATTGGTAGCTTGCGGCTAGGGATCTTCACTCCTACAGAAGTAGGCGCCTTTGCCTGTGTGTACGCTTTAGTGATCGGGTTTTTTGTGTATCGGGATCTGAACTGGGAATCTTTGAAGAAAACCATGGTGGAAGCAGTCCGCGATATGGGAGCTATCATGTACATGATCGCGATGGCTGCCATATTCGGGTACGGAGTTCCCATAGAAAAAATACCTCAAAAAATGACCTCTTTCATCATTGGGATTTCCAGCACTCCTCTTGTAGTACTGGCTATCGTGGTTGGCTTTTTGATCCTGTTCGGAATGTTCATGGAAGGTTCGATCATTATCCTCCTGTTGACCCCGATCCTTCTTCCCTTGATCAAGAACATTGGGTTCGATCCAGTGGTGTTCGGGGTCATGATGAGTGTGGTAGTGACGATGGGGATTCTAACCCCTCCAGTAGGGGTGGCCATGTACATCGTCTGTGGGACGTTGGAGTGTAAACTGGAAGATTTCATGAAGGAAAGTATTCCTTTCATAATTGCTGTGATTATCACTGTGACCATATATGCTCTGTTTCCCAAGGTGTTACTGTTCCTACCGAATTTGATCTATGGCTGAGAAGGAGACGAAGACATGAAGTACAAAAAACTAGGGAAAGCGGATGTGGAAATCTCGATGATTTCTTTGGGAGGGCATGAGTACCTTCCAGACAAGCGATCGAGGGGATTTAACGAAGATTTTCAAAAAGCGATAACCCCTGGGTATATCTTTGAAGGGTTCGGTCAGGAAAACCGGAAGCGAGTTTTGAAAGCCGCGTACGACCATGGAATCAACCTGTTCGATGTGACGATGGATTCGGAAAAGGAGGCTTTGGGTAGGAACCTCCAGGAACTTCCTCCTCCTTATCCCATCTATGTGCAAACCCGACCGGAAGGATTCGTGTACACGTACGATGAAAATAACGTGAAGATGGGGAAATACGACCTCCTGAAAGCGGAAGTACACAGGATCTTGAAACTTCTTCGACGGGAACAGATCGAGTTCTTCAACTTTGCCTTCATGAAATCGGCCTTGGATCACGATCCAGAATACATGGCCAAGATCTGCTACAACATTCGGCAGCTCAAGAAGGAAGGCCTTATTCTCTACGCATGCGCGGATACCTTCTCGGGGGAAGGAACCTACCTGAAACAGATCGAGTCCGGATGCTTCGATACGATCTACATCAATTTCAATTTTGCAGACGATGGCGCTACCCGAAAGGTACTTCCCGCAGTGCGGAAGGCCCAGATGGGCATGATCGCTCGAGAAGCGTTCATGAAAGCGAATCTGTTCAAAATGGCCAAGGAAGCGGGAATAGAGGACTCCAGTGCCTTGGCACGAGCAGCGTTGAAATGGTGTTTTTCCTTTCCCGAGGTGACTTCCATTGTCTATGGAACAGGAAATGTGGATCATCTAGCCAACGCGGTTCGGGTAATCGATGAGCTCAAAATTACAGAAGAAGAACAGATGTTGATCGAAAAAATCAAGCAAACGAGCTTATTCAAACAGTATCAAGAGGAAAAACATAAAAGTTTCTTCCAGCCCTAATCTTTGCAGTACAAGAGGAGTGCAGCATGAAAGTACGAGTCTTCGAAGGAATTATTCCCCCCTTGGTAACACCGTTCAACAAGGACGGTTCAGTGGACGATAAAGCTTTGCGAGCGGTTATCAGGTATGTGTTGGAAGGTGGGGTACATGGTGTGTTCATCGCGGGTAGTACGGGCGAGGCGTACGCCTTAGAAGACAAGGAACGGTTACGGGCGTTCGAAATTGCGATGGACGAAGTGAACGGTAAAGTTCCCGTGTTTGCCGGAACCGCACAGATCACCACAGAGGGTACCATCCGTCTCACCAAAGCGGCCGAATCCCTTGGTGTTGACGCGGTCTCGATCGTGACTCCCTTTTTCATCACCCCGAGCGATGAGGAACTGTACGCTCATTATCATGCGATTGCCAAATCTACCCGTCTCCCACTGATTCTATACAACAACCCGGATAGAACTCGGGTCACGATTTCTGTTCCCGTAATCAAGAGACTCGCGGAACTGGAGAATGTCTGCGGAATTAAGGATTCCAGCGGAGACATGACCTACGTGGCGGAAATTATCCGGAATACAGATTCTGATTTCAGTTTCTTCTGCGGAAAGGATACCATCATCTATTCGACCCTTGTCACGGGAGGAAAAGGAGCGGTGCCTGCTTCGGGGAATGTGGCTCCTGCTTTGATCGTGAACTTGTACAACGCAGTAAAGCGGGGTGATCTATCGGCAGCCCGAGCGTTCCAGTTTCAACTGGCTCCTCTCCGGAATGCTTTTTCGTTGGGAAGCTTCCCTGTAGTGTTGAAGGAAGCATTGAACCTGATCGGAATACCCGTAGGTACTACCCGCCTTCCCATTCAACCGTTGACCGAAGAGAAGCGGAAGGCTTTGAAAAAGATTCTCGAAGAGATGGGCCTGATTCGGTAATCGAATGGGAACGAATCCTTCCAAGGACATGCTGGTCGTAAGTGCTCATGCGGCCGATTTCTGTACTCGAGCGGGTGGCACCATCGCAAAGTACGTAAAAGCGGGGTGGAACGTATCGGTCATCGTCCTTACCTTTGGGGAAAAGGGGGAGTCCGGAGGGTACTGGAAGGAGCATCCTCTGGGGACCCTTGAGGATTGTCGTACGGTTCGACTCGAGGAAGCCCGAGAAGCAGCTTCGGTACTTGGTGTCAGTGCTATAGAGTTCTATGGGTACAACGACTATCCTTTATTCATGGATGAAGAACGGATTCTTCGTTTAACCCGACGAATGCTGGAGATCCGGCCCCGGATTGTATTGACCCACTGGATCGAGGACCCCCTGAACAGGGATCATAGTGTCGCAGCCGAGAGTGTCATCCGGGCTATCAGCAGTGCCGCGCAGTTAGGAGCGCTTCCCAACACAAAAGCCCACTATTTCCCCGATGTGTATCTTTTCGAAAGCACGGTTCCTCATGCCGAGTTCAATCACTTTCAACCGAACACCTTCATCGATATCGAGGATACTTTTCAAACTAAGCTGGCCGCTATCGGGAAATTTGCCTGCCAACCCCAACTTATTTTCTACTACACCCATTTCGCAGCACATAGGGGGTTCCAGGCTACCGATTGGGCGAAACGGCCCATACGATACGCAGAAGGATTCGTTCGCTATTTGCCATACGTTGGAAGTTCCTTCCCTTTGACCGAACGGACCGAACCCTTGACATAGGAAACTAAAAATACGATTATAGTTTCCATGGTTTCCTATACGGGGAAGCCCGCGTCCAGTGCATACGAAAAGGATTCATGTAAGGCAAGGGGCTTGTTACATTGATCGAACACATTGACAAGCGTATTTGTCAGGTGGCGGGCGAACTGTTTTTCCGTAAGGGATACAGCGCGGTTACCACCGACGAGATCGCGTATCGGGCAGGGATTAGCAAGAAAACGTTATTCAAGAGGTTCCCCACGAAGAAGGTTCTTTTCGATACAGTGGTGGACCTGTTCTTATCCGAAGCGGAGAAAGAACTGGAAGAGGTATGGAACTCCCCCGAAGCTAGTAGCCTTTCGAAGATGAAAGGGTTCTTCCTGGTGGTGGCGAACCGGGCAGGTCGGATATCCCGAGCGTTGATGGATGATCTGTCGCGGGTGGTTCCAGACACGTGGAACCGGTTTGACTCCTTTCGTCGCAGAATGTTCCGGGAGAGGATCGGAACCCTCCTTCACGCGGCCCAGCAGGAAGGGTTCGTTTCACCCGAATGGGAGGTGAACCTACTCCAGGAACTGCTCCTGGAAATCATTTCTCACACCTTCATTCCCGAAGTGATCGGTACCTTTTCCTATCCTCCCCCTCGAATCGTGGAGGGACTGGTGAATCTGATGTTCCAGGGCGTTCTGACAGAGGAAGGCAGGAAACAGTTCGGTGTGTTTCAGATTTCGAATACCCCTTCGGTAGGGAGATAGAGCCGTGTGGAAACCTAAAACACAACGGGAACTGGCACACGATGCCACGCGAGGCGATACGGGGAAGACGGAGACCGGTTTGTTCACCTTTCTTATCGGAGGAGCCCTGGCAATCGCTCTGTGTTTCTTCGTATCATCTTGCGGAACATCTAAGCTGCGACCAACCGGCGCGGGGACCCTAGAGGGGGAGGTGGTACGGGTTCCTGCCCGGATCGCTAGCACGGTGAAAGAGGTACGAGTCCGGGAAGGCCAAACGGTTGAGGAAGGGGAGGTGTTGGCCCGATTGGACGATGAAATGCTCCGGATTTCCCTGAGGCAGGCGGAAACGGGAGTGGCCTTGGCGGAGAACCAGTTGCGGTTACTCCTGAAAGGCGCCCGAGAAGAGGATATTCGACAGATGGAGGCGGCGCTGGCAAAGGCGGAGGAGAATCTGAAATCCGCCCGGGAGGACAACGACCGCATGCAGACCCTCTTCCGGTCGGGTTCCATCACCCAGAAACAGAAAGAGGACGCGGAACTCCGGTACAAGATCGCCGAGGCGGAGTATACCGCCGCGATGGAAGGACTGAAAAAGATAAAGAATTGGGCGAGACCCGAGGAAGTGGAAGCGGCAAGGATCCAGCTGGAACAGGCGCGGGCGAACCGGGATCAGGTGCGGAAGCAGTTGGAATATATGGAAGTGAAAGCGCCTCGTAAGGGTACCATCCTTACCCAGGGGGTGTATGAGGGCGAGTACGTTGCCCCTGGTTCGACCCTCTTTACCCTTGCCGAAATGGATACGTTATTCCTGACGATCTATGTTCCGGAAACGCTTCTCGGAAAGATCCGGTTGGGTCAAAGGGGAGAAGTCTGGGTGGATTCCGTCCCGGATCGAGGATTCCCCGCTGAGGTAGTGTTCATTTCTTCCCAGGCCGAGTTCACGCCCCGGAATGTGCAAACCCAAGAGGAACGGGTGAAGCTGGTGTATGGGGTGAAACTCAAAGTGAAAAATCAGGATGGAGTCTTGAAGATCGGGATGCCGGCCGATGCGATCCTTGAATGAAACCATACGAATCGAAGGGGTATGGAAAACCTACCCTTCCTCTTCATTCCCGGCGTTACAGGAAGTTTCCTTTTCCTTCTCCGAAGGGAGCCATGTGGCCTTGGTTGGCCCAGATGGGGCAGGAAAGACGACCCTTTTAAAAATGCTGGCTGGAATCTTACGGCCGGACAAGGGTAGGGTGGAACTCTTTGGTAACACCTGGGAAGAATCTGCCCTTCTCCTGAAGGAACAGATCGGGTATCTACCCCAACAACCCGGTATCTATGGGGAACTCTCGGTCCAGGAAAACCTGGAGTTTTTTGCCGATCTCCAGGGGGTGCATCCTTCGAAGGAGCGGATCGAAGAACTCCTTGTCATGACCCAGCTTGTTCTCTTCCGGAAGCGATTGGCCCGAAAACTTTCCGGGGGGATGTTCCAGAAGCTCGCCCTCGCCTGCGCCCTTATCCATCGCCCAAGATTGTTACTCCTGGACGAACCCACCACGGGTGTAGATCCGGTGGCGCGGAGGGAGTTCCATGGGCTATTGGATCAGTTACGGAAGGAAGGGGTCACCCTGTGCATGGCTACGCCCGCGATGGATGAGGCCTCCCGCTGTAACCCAGTAGTTCTTCTCTATGAAGGGCGACTCATGGCTCACGGGGACCCGATCTGGTTGTCCAAACAGGTACGAGGTTCCCTCTACGAGGTGCTTTCCCAAAATCCCCGACAGATCGCACTGAAGCTGAAGGCCCGACATCCCGCGTGGAACATACAGGTGTTTGGGGATCGGCTCCATGTAACGATTCCCGAAGAGGAAGAGTCCAGGCTGATTAACCTTGAAGGCGGGGGAACCGAAGGAAGAATGTTCGAACAGGTCGATGTTCGCAGGAAGTCTCTCGAAAATATCCGCGCGTCCATCTCGCCAGACGAAGGACCAGTGCAGGTGCGACCCATCAAGCCCTCACTAGAGGACGTGTTCCTTGAACTAACGTACCATTCCGAAACAGGGGGTACATACGATGCCGAAGAAAGGTGATGGAGGGATAGAGGTTCGCCACCTCTACAGACGGTTTGGTTCGTTTACCGCGGTGGAAGACCTTTCCTTTTCCGTTCCCAAAGGGGTGGTGTATGGACTTCTGGGCGCGAATGGTGCGGGGAAATCTACCACGATTCGGATCCTCTGCGGGCTTTTGGAACCTTCCAGAGGGGAGGCGTGGGTGGACGGCTTGGATGTGAACACGGAGAGCGAAGAGGTAAAGAAACGGATAGGCTACATGTCCCAAAAGTTTTCCCTTTACCAGGATCTCACGGTAAAGGAAAACCTGGAGTTCTTTGGCGGGGTGTACGGATTATCCAACGATCAGTTGGAAGATCGGATCCTCTGGGCCATTCAAACGGCTGGCCTTGGGGGGAAGGAAACCGTACTGACCAGCGAACTTTCCAAAGGGTACAAGCAACGACTTGCCCTCGTCTGCGCCCTCCTGCACGATCCATCCATCGTGGTATTGGATGAGCCGACCAGTGGAGTAGATCCCCTTTCCCGCAGGAAGTTCTGGGACCTAATCCTTTTCCTCGCCTCCGAAGGGAAGACTGTCCTTGTCACCACTCATTACCTGGAGGAAGCGGAGCATTGTAACTCCATCCTCCTGATGCACCAGGGGAAAAAGATCGCGGAGGGAAGCCCGGTAGCCCTCAAACGGCAGTTTTTCCCCGAGCGGTTCGCAAAGGGGCATGTGAACGTAGCCCATTACGCGCGGGAACTTATAGGATCTACGGAACAAGTCGCGGAAGGCGCAGCGGAAGAGGTGCCTTCCTTGGATGAGGTGTTCATCGCGGCCCTAGAGCGGGCAAGCGGGAGGAAGGGTTGAAACCGAGTTGGGGAAAGTCCAGAAGGGCATCGCTCCCCTCTAATGGCGGCGGGACCGGGTCTCGAACGGACATATCGCAAGGGGCTCGAACTTTGCGCCGGACCCTAGTCCCACATCGGCACACGTCCTCGAACGCTGATAGGATAGATCCTCAAGTTGACCAAGCCAAGCGATTCTTGGCCCTGCGCCGGATCCGGGCCCTCATCCGAAAGGAGTTCCGGAGCCTATTCCGGGATCCCATATCGCTGGGGATTCTCCTGTTCCTGCCTTTGTTCCTTCTTGTGATGTTCGGGTATGCCATCTCCCTCGATGTCACGCAGGTGCGGACGGCGGTTCTCGACCAGGACCGGAGTACCGCGAGCCGGATGTTTCTATCCCGAATGTTTTCAGGGGACACGTTTAAGTTGGTGAGCCACCTCGAGGTGGATCCGGGCCCGGATTCCTTCGAGCGGCTCATGCAGGAGGAACGGATCGCCCTCGGGGTAGTGATCCCGCGGGGGTTCGAACGGGAATCTCTTCGCGGTGAAAGTCCAGAGGTGCAGTTTCTGATCGACGCGGCCAACTCCAACACGGGGGCTGCCATCCTGGGCTATGTGGAATCCTTTGTCCGCGCCTATAACGCGCAAACGGGTTCGAAACAGGCCCTAACCGGATCAGGGGGACGATTCGGAGGGGGTGTGGAGATCCGGCCAAAGATCCTGTACAATCCCGAACTCAGAAGTTCCCTCTTCCTCATCCCCGGATTGATCTCCATGCTTCTCATCGTGACGGCGGTGATATCCACTTCCCTTTCCATCGTTCGGGAAAAGGAATTGGGAACCCTAGAGCAACTGATGACCACTCCCCTTTCGGCGCCCGAGTACATCCTGGGCAAGATCTTTCCTCCCTTCTTCCTGTCGATCGGGGAAACGATCCTGGTTCTGGTAGCGAGCTATATTTTCTTCGACGTACGGATCCAGGGTAGCTGGTTCGATCTGGGAGTCCTGATCCTGTTTTTTCTCTTCGCTTGCCTGGGGTTAGGGCTATTTGTCTCTTCCCTGGCCGATTCCCAGCAGGTGGCGTTCATGGTGGCCATCATCCTAACCTTTCTACCCTCCTACATCTTATCGGGGTTCGTGTTTCCCCTCCGCAACATGCCCTGGATCATTCAAAGGATCAGTTACCTGGTGCCCTCCCGCTACTTCCTTTCCGGCTTACGGCAGGTGATGATCCGGGGATTGGGAATCCTTTATTTCTGGGAAGATCTCGTCGCGCTGTTCGTGTTCGGATCCCTGGTGTTCATGGCCGGGGTCCTTCGTCTAAGGAAAACAGGGATCCGCTGAAAGGGAACGTCGATCGAGTAAGGGAGAAGTAACGTGAAGAGAATTGGGGTATTGATCCGAAAAGAGTTCCTGCAGGTGCGGAGGGACAGGAGGATGCTTCCCATCATCTTCGTCTCCCCCATCCTTCAGTTGCTCCTCTTAGGGTACGCGGCGAACCTCGATGTCCGGGAGGTTCCCCTTATGGTGTGCGATCTGGATAGAACCGTGGAAAGTCGATCCGTGGTAGAAAGTATCTTCGCGGCGGGGTATTTCGTTCCAGCTGGTTCGGTGCACGATTACCGGCAGATCGAAGGCAGGATCGACTCGGGAGTGGCGCAGCTCTGTGTGGTGATCCCCCGGGGATTCGGAGCTTCCCTCTACCGACAGGAGAAAGGGGCGATTCAAGTCCTGGTGGATGGCGCGGATGCCAATTCAGCGGGGATTGCCCTAGGTTACGTTATGTCTATCCTGCAGAATCGGGTACAGGAGGTGGGGAGCCGGGTTCGGATCGTTCCTGGGACAGGTCCCCTTGACCGGGGTGCCTTACGAGGGGTGGTGGCGAAAACCAGAGTCTGGTTCAATCCCGATCTGCGAAGCCGGAACTACTTCGTTCCCGGTATCCTTGCCCTGCTCCTCATGGTGCTTACCATACTGTTGACTTCTTTGGCAGTGGTGAAAGAAAAGGAACGAGGCACCCTGGAACAGCTTTCTGTCACACCCATCAAGAAGTGGGAGTTCATCCTGGGAAAACTGATCCCCTTTGCCATTATTGGGTTCATCGATGTGCTCCTCGTGCTGGCGGCGGCACGGTTCCTATTCGGATTGAAACCCGCGGGGAATCCCTTGCTCCTGCTCGGGTTCTCCTGCCTATTCCTCCTCTCTACGTTGGGCCTTGGCCTCCTTGTCTCGACTCTGGTGCGAAACCAGCAGCAGGCCATGATGAGTTCCGTCTTCTTTGTGCTGATGCCCATGCTGTTCTTGTCCGGATTCATCTTCCCCATCGAGACCATGCCCCCCCTTATCCAGGGAGTCTCGTACCTTTTGCCCCTCCGGTACTACTTTGTGATCATCCGGGGGATCTTCCTAAAGGGGGCGGGGATCGAGGCCCTGTGGGATCAGGCGCTGGTGTTACTGGGGATTGGAGTCGGGATCCTGTTTTTAAGCGCCGCCCGGTTCCGGAAGCGGGGTGGGTGAGAAAGGATTATGAGACAGGAATGAGGATGGATAGATCTCGTATATCGTGGGCGTTTAATACGGTTAGTGGATATTGAAACGCGGAGCTGCTGCCTTCGGGCGCAGTGAATACCTCCGCGTTTCATTCTATTCGATTGAGAATAGCATTTGAAACAGCGAGGCTGTTTGGGCGAACATCCCTTCGGAGATGATTTGCATATAGTGGTATTTGAGAAAGATCCGATTCCTCCGTGGCCCAGTGATTTCTCGGCAGATGCCGGAGGAAACGACTTAATCCATACCCCTTAAATGTACAACTTGATCATGTTATTCAAGTTAATTATTATTGACCTATGAAAACCATACCTGTAGCGCAAGCCAGGAAAAAGTTTTCCGCGATCCTAAAAGAAGTAGAATCAGGCGAGCAGATCGGTATTTCCTATGGCCGCAAAAAAGAACTAATCGCTGTTCTTGTCCCCATTCAGGAATACGAAAAGTTTAAGAAACGAAAACTAGGCACCCTGGAAGGCAAAGGTTCCGTGGAGTTCAAAGGGGAGTGGACTTTAACGGATGAGCAACTCGTGAACGCATGAAGCTACTTCTGGATACCCATTACTTGATCTGGACGTTCTTGGATACAAGTAGAATCGGGCAAAAACTGCACGAACAGATTCTGAATGAAGAAAACGAAGTTTATTATAGTCAAGCGAGTCTTTGGGAAATTGCCATTAAGTATAGCTTAGGTAAACTAGTGTTTCATAACCTATCACCCGAAGAACTTTTCCAAGAGATAGAGGATAGTTTCCTGAAATGTAGGACGTTGCGAAATGAAGAACTTATCACCTTCTATAAACTACCTCAGGAGCATAAAGATCCTTTTGACCGATTGATGATCTGGCAGTGCATACAATCGGATCTGATTTTTGTATCAGCGGATTCCACGGTATCGAGATATAAGAAGTATGGATTGAAGGTATGGGAGTGAAGGGGCACCTGTTACATATAGAGTACACTACCCTCGTTATTCCTCTAACCAATTTTGTACATCCAATCCGGGTATGGGGACAAAGTGCTTCACGTTCCCTGTTACGAGAACGCGACCTGTAGCTAACGCGATCGCCCTATCTGCAGATCCGCAGGGGGGATGGTGATCCTTTGTTTTTCAAGTTCGGTTCGAACCTTGATAGCGATCCGAGCAGCCGTGTCATCGAAAGGTAGGACGGCAATCTGGGGTAGAATTAGGGACTCAAACAGTTGGATGAACCGTTGAGAGTTAGGACTTTTATGGGCACCGTAATAGATCTCAAACACCGTGATAGCGGAAATCCCTTGATCCTCAGATGGGATAGCCTTCAGCTTTGATAGAAAGCTCTTTGAAGCCTTCCTTTTCATGAGGACGGATATGACATCAGTATCAAAAAGGTATTTCACGGTACGATTCCCTCGCCCGAAGCTGATACGATTGATCTACATAGTCAGCCAATTGTTCGAATTCTTCCCATGGGAAGGTGGCAAGCCCTCCCTTCTTGATTTCTGAGTTTTGCAGGGGAACGATCATGGCGATGGGTTTGCCCCGGCGTTGGCTAATAATGCGCTCTTTGCCATAGATGCTCTTTCCCAAACAAATATTCCGAGAGTCGGGCTTTTAACTCATGGACTGAAACGTATAGGTCCGCCATTAATTCCTCCTATTAGTCATAATGACTATTATTAGTCCATGCTGAAAAGAATCGGCCCGGAGACGGATATGGTCCAGGATCGTAGTGACTTCTCCAGATACCTGTCCGATCTCTGTGAGGGAAGCGCTTGCCTTTTCTCCCTTTTCCAGAGATACCTGCAAGGATTCTTCCATCTTCCGTATGAGGGAGCGGGTTTCGGTGGAACGCTTCTTCGCTTCTTCGGACAGTTTTCGTACTTCCTCGGCCACCACGGCGAACCCTCTTCCCGCGGCGCCCGCATGGGCCGCTTCGATGGCGGCGTTCATCGCGAGGAGGTTCGTTTGGGCCGCGATATGGTTGATCATGCTATTGACCGCAAGGAGCTCCTTCTGGAACTCCGATAGTTCCTGAATCGCCTGAACCACACCGCCAAGATCCTCGGAACCCCGTTGGGAAGCGGATCGTAGACCTTCGACTACTTTTTCAACATCTACCATCTGGCGGGATTCTTCTTTCAACACTGTTTGTAGTTCCCCATGCCCTTCCAGAGAACGCTGGATCCGTTCACCCTGGGATTGTAGAATGGAATCCACTTCCCGGATCACCGCATACAGGTGATGGAACATCTGTCGGGAATGGTTGAGGTATTCGGTAAGATTCTCTGTTCGCTCATGAAGGGTTTCTGTCTGGTGATGGTAGGATTTCACGATCCCATCGATGCGCTCCAGGTACTTGTTCGATTCTTCCCATCCCGCACGAGCGGATGCTTGGATCGCTCCCAGACGGGATAAGATTTGTTGCAACTCCGAGGTTGCCTTTCGGCTTTTCTCGATTTCTGCGTTCAGATCGGTCATGAGTCTCCGGGCCACCAGTCCAATCGCCGCGGCCACGGATCCATGGAAGAGGAACACCACGATGAAGAGGGATCGTCGTTCCAGGAGAATCGGGATCCCCGAACGGGTGATGAACCATAGAATGCTTCCGATGGCGGTTAGAACAAGCGCCCCCTGAAAGGCGGGAGAAACGAGGACCCCCGCAGGGGTGATGACTCCCAGA
>CAKZQO010000140.1 GCA_937140905.1 uncultured Spirochaeta sp. | reverse complement strand
CGCACTTCTACTCTTCGTGGGTACCTGGCTCGATTTGAGCCCGGCGGTAATCATCTTCACTCCTATCCTACTCCCCATAGTTCAGCGATTAGGTATGGACCCGGTACACTTCGGTGTGATCATGGTAGTGAACTTGGCCATTGGTCTTTTCACCCCCCCCGTAGGAGTATGCCTTTTCATCACCTGTGGGATTGCAGGCATTTCCATTGCGGAAACAGTAAAAGCTTTTATACCCTTCCTCATTGCCATGGTATTGGTACTCCTCCTTATCACCTATGTGCCACCCCTGGTTATGTTTCTTCCCAATTTGCTAATGGGGTAAAGCGGATACAATGGAATATCGAGTTCTCGGCAAGTCGAACCTCTCTGTGTCCGTAATAGGACTGGGATGTTGGTCCTTTGGGGGCGGTTCCTATTGGGGAACTACTGATCAGACTACGGTCGAAAAGGTAGTGCTCAGTGCCTTGGACAATGGGATCAATTATTTCGATACTGCTGAATCGTACAATGAAGGAGAAAGCGAAAGATCTCTAGGCAAAGCCCTAAAAGGGCATCGTACGAAAGCAATCATTGGTACTAAAATCAGTCCTTCCCATACGTACTCACCCAAAGAGATAGAGAAGTGTTGTAAGGATAGTTTGAAAAGGCTTTCCACAGACTATATCGATCTATATATGCTTCACTGGCCTTTGAATCCCAAATCGATTGTTCACTTCTCGAAAGATCCGAACATACAAACCGTCCCCCCTATCGCAGAAGTGTTCCACACATTCCAGAAGCTGCAGGAAAAAGGGTACATACGGTACATTGGGATTAGTAACCATGGGATCCAACAAATGCGGGAATTGTTGGATATAGGAATCCCCATCGTTTCCAATGAGCTCCCCTATAATCTGGTAAGTCGGGCGATAGAGAAAGACATTCTCCCCTTCTGTGGGGAACACAGAATCGGAGTGATCGGATACATGGCTCTCCAGCAAGGATTACTGACAGGAAAGTATCGGGATTTTTCGACAATTCCACCTCCACAAGCTCATTCCAGACATTTTCATCACTCCCGGGGAAAAACCGAATCTCGTCACGGAGAGAATGGAGCTGAACCAGAAATGCTTGAATTACTTGAAAAGATGAGGCCATTGGCAAAGGAATTGAACACAACCGTAACCACCCTATCGTTAAGATGGGCGATAGAAGAAAAGCGGATCGCATGTACCTTAGTGGGGTCCCGTTCGTTAGAAAAACTCCATGAAAATATAGAGGCCACTCGTTTTCCCCTGACTCAGGAAGTTTATCAACTTCTTACCCGATGGAGTGAGCCCGTACTACAAACCTTAGGATTCAGCGCCGATTACTATGAATCCCGCGAAGAAAGTAGGATCTTCTAGTCTTAGATAGGTAGAACACTACCGCTTTTCACTTTCCCAATCTGTTCCTTGAACCTCTGGCTTTCCTCCTCCACCAGCTTCACCAGCGGATTCTCTTCCAAACGGCCTAGGACGGAGCGCTCCTCTTCCTCGTTCCGAAACGTAGCTTTACGAAAGGGATTCTCGTAGTCTTTTTTCCTACTGCTGATCACCCCTTGCAAGATGTAGTCCTGGATCCGCTCCGCTTCCGATAGGGCTTGATTCCACAGGGCTTGGGAAACGGGCTTCCCAAACAGTTCCAAAAGGCTTAAAAACGCGTGTCGAAGTTTGTCCCGAGGGTACTCCTTCCAGAGGTCGTCGTACCTAGCGTGGAGTTCTTGCCAGGACCCAACATGCCCTCGCCGGACATCCGCTAGTAGAGCTTCCAACTTCGAGGAAGGCACGAGTTGTCCTCCCAAGTTGAACCAACGGGTTTCTCGTTTTAAGGTAGTGCTCCGGGAATTATTTCCAAGATGTGTTGGGCTCTTACGACTCGTATTCTGCGCTTCAGGATAGGCGTCTCCTATGAAAGTATCTAGGGATCGACTGAACTCCTCAAAGGTAGAACAGCCAAACCTCTCCCATGCTTCCAATAGGGTTTTAACCCCGTAGTAGAGGATCATGTCTTTGTAGGCTCTATAGGCCTCTACCGCCTTTAGGATCACCACAGGTCGCTTCGAGTTCTCCAACCCTTCCCCATACACGGTTAGCCCTCGAACCACTTCGGGCTTTTCGTTCAGAAGAGAACGACCCCAAGATCGGGATTGATCCGAGCGAGACCCTTCGCCTATACCGCTTGCATCTTCCATGTCCCTTTCCGCTTGATGTTGGAACGCTTTCCCCACCCACTCTTCCAGTAAACCCATGGCTATGAAGATTTCTTCCACAGTATCGGGAGCTAACGCGGCGTACTCTATATGTTGAACTTTCCGAACCCGTTTATCCCGGTTTTGGAACTTCCACTCGTTTCGTTTCAACGCGTACAGGTTATACATCCAAAAATAGGCAGGCATCACCTCCAGTTGCCCCTTGGTTTCGTTGTTCATCACGAGGCTGAAGGGGAAGGGGATGTTGAGTTCCGCTGGGTAGGACCCTTTCTGGATCAACACGAACGAGGCGAACCGGGAAGAATGCTTGAGGGTCACGCAGAGACCCGGCCAGAATCCTCTCCCAGCCACGATCTCTCCGTCGTTGGCTCGGCTATTGTGGTTGGAGCCGATGGTAGCTCCGGCCGCGATGTTACTTTGCCCCATGATGAGGGACGCCGTCAGAAAACTATTGTTGTGGTGTTGTTCATGGGTGGGAAACACGAGATTATTGAGGATTTCGCAGCAGGACACCGTGGAGTTTTCCCCAAGAACCGAATGGATCAACCGGGCACCATACTTTAAATTGGAATGATCGCAGAGAATGAACCGAACCGCCTTACACCCGTAGAACACGTGGCATCCATAGCCGATGATCCCGTTTACCAATTCTACCCCTTCCCCAATCTGTGTGGGAGCATCGGCCGAAGAGTTGATGGTGAGGTTCTTCAGCTTGTTCGCTCCTTTGATGTAACAGTAGGAGCCGATCTTCACATCCTTGATGATGCGGCAACTCTTGATCACCGTGGAATCTCCCACTGTTCCATAGCACCCTCTCCGCAGATCGAATCCCCCTTGGGTGAAGCGGAAGAATCGTTCCATTAACACATTGTCTTCCCGGAAGGTAGCCCAAAGGTACGCGTCCGCGGGAATCATCCCATCGAAGGGCAGGATGCTCCTGCCGCCCGCCTCGTTGATCACGTCAATCCAGTACCGGGTACTTTCCTCTTCCCCCTCCTTCACGATGCCGTTTCCGAATCGGGCATGATTGGTGGTATTCATCTCATCCACATTGAACAGAACGCATCGGTTGCCAATAATGTAGTGACACAGGTAATGAACATTATGGATGGCCACGTTGTCTCCTAGATCGCAGGAGATGATCCGACTGGAAGAAATTCCCACCGGCAGTTTCAGATCGTGGTGTCTAAGAACCGAATCTTCCATGGAACCAATACGAACTAAACCGTAGAACTCCGTGTGGGTAATCCGGTGAGGGTCGAATCGATCGGTCACTAGAAGGTTGTCCCAGTTGTCGCTGGTATTGAGGTTCTTCACGAGGATTTCGATCTCCTTGGCCGTGAGATGTCGCCAGTACCCTTCTGGTTTGGGATTCTGTTCATTACGAATCCAGAACTCGTCCTTTCCCTCCGGAAGGTATTGGGAAGGAATGAATCCGAATCCCAGTTCGTCTCTGGGAAAGAGCTGTACTTCATCCATCGTTCATCTCCCTACATTTGAAGGATACCACAATCTGTATTATAGTGTAGGAGGTCTATGAACGGAACAAGAAAAATCTGCGTGATAACCGGCGCCAATAAAGGCATTGGGTACGAAACTGCGCTTACCCTAGGGCTTATGGGTTGGGAAGTGGTGTTGGCCTGTCGTTCCTTTGCCCACGGGAACCAGGCTGTGATGGCCTTGAACTCGGTTTTTCGTCAGACCGATCCGGGAGGAAAGAACCAGGGACTCGCCGTATTCATGGAACTGGACCTTGCGTCCCTTGCCTCTATCGAAACCTTCGTGGTGGGTTTCAAGAAACGGTACCAGGTCTGCGACGCCCTCGTCTGTAACGCGGGGGTGATGGGGGGGCCCTACGCGCAAACTACCGATGGGTTTGAACGGCAGTTCGCTGTGAACTATCTTGGACATGTAGCCCTTTTCGCTCGGCTTTTCCCCTTCCTAAAACGTTCAACGGACGCCCGAGTGGTTCAGGTTTCCTCCCGGGCCCACGAGCGCGCTACCCTAACTCCAGGCGAGTTTCTCGAGTTGGCGCGTCGTTCCCCTGAAACCTACAATCCCTGGAAAACCTACGCGCAGAGCAAACTCCTTCAGGTACTCTTTACCTTGAAGGCACAGGAAACGTACGGATCGGATTCCCTTCGGTTCTACGCTGTTCATCCGGGGGTGGTAGCCACGGATCTTCTCCTCTCCCCCTTGCCTGGCGCGGCTCAAACCCTCCTTCGTCCTCTCGCCCAGGTATTGACCTGGATAAAGGTGTTACAAACTCCAAAAAAAGGATCGGATGCGGTTACCTATCCCGTATTAACCTCTCCTCCCCTTCCGGGAGGCACCTACTGGGCCGAGGCTTCGATTCGAGAACCAAATCCTTTGGCCCGATCTACTTCCCTCCGGGATGAGGTGTGGAATCAAACATGGGATCTTCTCCATCCCTTTGGAATACAGGCTCCTACGGTATGAACAAAGAAAAGCATCCTTACTACCTGGTCCTTCTCTTTGGGGTTCTGATCATCGTGTCTGGAATCGCAGAATCCCCCCATAAATTCCCACAAGCGGACAAAGGAATCCTCGATCTGTCCAACATCGATTTAACCAAATCCGGACCCGTACTGTTACGGGGAGAGTGGGAATTCTACTGGGATACTTGGATAGATCCCGTGCAAGCTACATCTATTTCTCCATTGCAAAAACAGTATGTTCCTGTGCCTGCCAACTGGAAAACATATTCCCATGTGGCTTCTTCCCCGAGCCTCTATGGGAAAGCCAGCTACCGGCTCAAGGTAATCACGGATGGGAAGATTCACCTGTATGGATTACGCTTAAAACGGATCTACTCCGCCTATAGGCTTTTTGTGAATGGAATGCTAGTAGCGTCCAATGGAACATTGAAAGAATCCCTCGAGGAAACAGAAGGTCAGCTAGCGGTTCGAACTGTTTACTTCACTGCTTTCACCCCTTCCCTCGATATCGTCCTCCATGTGGCCAACCCCTACTACTATCGAGCGGGGATCCTAAGTCCACCGGAACTAGGGGCGCAACAGTCCCTCGAGCGAGTCCATATCTTAGCAGTAGCTTCCGACGTGTTCCTTTTAGGGGTCATCGCCATCATGGCCGCCTACTATTACATTCTATCCTTTACTCTGGTGAAACACCGATACTCGTCCCTCTTCTTTGCCTTGTTTTGCACAGCAGTGGGTCTCCGAGTAGCTCTCATTTCCGGTGAACGATTCCTCTATTACCTGATTCCAAGCCTGGAACTTAAGATGGATATGCTCCTTCAGGGGTTCGGAATTTACCTTCTCATTCCTACCTTCCTCTCGTTCATCTACTTCCTATTTCCAGCCCGGGGGAACGTAAAACTTATTAAATTCATCGGTGCTTCCAGTCTTCTCTACCTCATCGGTACCCTGGTACTTCCGGTAAAGCTTCATGGATACATCCTCACCGCCTACTATCCCTTCTTCATCGGAGGACTCGCCTACATGGCATACATCATCGGATATGCCATGATCAAACGGGATGCCGACGCCTACTTGGAAGGGTTCGGGTTCCTCTTCATCCTTGTCACCGCTTCGTACGATATGCTGATAGATCGAGAAGTGTACCACGGAGACTATATCCTCCCCTTAGGTCTACTCTGTTTCATCTTCATCCAATCCGTGATTCTTTCGGGACGGTTCAGTAGAGCATTTATTCGTTTAGAAACCCTTGTCCAGGAAAACAAGCGGATCCTGGACGCCCTGGAAACCCGGGTAGAGGAGCGAACAGCCGATCTACGACAAGTGAACGAGCATCTGGAAGAAGCACGGAAGGCGGCAGAAGAGGCCAATAAAGCGAAGACCCGTTTCCTCCAGAATATGAGTCACGAGATGCGGACTCCATTGAATGGGGTCCTTGGATACGCAGAACTCATCCGGGACACGGACCCCAAAGGGATCCATCGTTCCTACGCAGAGAAGATCATCGAGGAGTCGAGGAATCTCCTAGATTTGATCAATCAAATCCTCGATCTTTCCAAAATAGAAGCGGGAAAACTCACGCTGGAATTCATTCCTTTTGATCTGGAAGATTTAATTCGCTCCGTATACGATATCCTCGTTCCCCTAGCAGAAAAGAAACAAATCCTTTTTCGTCTTTCCTTGTCTCCCAACCTCCCTTTCCATCTGAAAGGGGATCCTGTGCGGTTACGACAAATCCTTCTCAACCTGGTAGGGAACGCCATAAAGTTTACCCACCAGGGGTGGGTGGAACTGAGGGTGGAACAGCAGGAGGCGATAGAGGATCGTGTGATCCTCCTCTTTATCATCCAGGACACGGGGATTGGAATCTCGAAGGAGTTCCAGTCGGCCATCTTCGAAAGCTTTACCCAAGCTCAAGTGGGGCTTTCCAAACCGTATGGAGGAACGGGTTTGGGCACTACTATCGCGAAACAACTTACCGAACTCATGGGGGGATCCATCAGTTTCACCAGCGAAGAAGGGAAAGGCACTACCTTCTGGGTTTCCATTCCTTTCCAGAAGGTTTCAGCCGAAGAGCTCCGCAAGCCCGTGTCTCGACCCGTCGAAGGAAGCATACCCGCACTAAATGGGAAAACGATCTTGGTAGTGGAGGATTATCCTACCACCCTCCAGATTACCCGCCACCACCTGGAAAGCGCCGGCGCTTCCGTATTGGTGGCAGAGAACGGCCTCGAAGGTATAAAGGAACTGGGAAAACATACCGTCGATTGTATCCTCATGGACGTGCAGATGCCCCAAATGGATGGGTTGGAAACTACCCGCTTGATCCGGAAACTTCCCATTGGAAAGAACGTACCCATTTTAGGAATGACTGCCAGCGCCTATAACGAAGATATTCAGACCTGTCTAGATGCGGGGATGAACGACGTCCTTACCAAACCTCTTCGAAAGAAGGACCTGCTAGAGAAGATCCAATTTTGGACAAAGGAACCTGGAACAGGAACTCC
This sequence comes from uncultured Spirochaeta sp., assembly GCA_937140905.1. Taxonomy (GTDB): domain Bacteria; phylum Spirochaetota; class Spirochaetia; order DTKZ01; family DTKZ01; genus DTKZ01. The sequence continues at coordinate 7,015 of CAKZQO010000140.1, read as the reverse complement.
ATCTGAAAAAACAGAAAGCCGAATTGAACGGGCCGTTTCGATTGACGCGTCCTTTGGTTCTCCCCCTTCTATCAACAGTCAAAAAGAAACGTATGCCCCAGAAACATACCCCTTTGACCTATCGAAACTGAGGGAAGAACTCCAGGAGGACATGGAAGAAGTATCGGTCCTACTTCGAGGATTCCTCCTTCAACTGGATACCACTGTGGGAAAGATCGAAACGGCTTTGCAAAAGGAGGATCATATCCTTCTAGCACGGGAAGTCCATTCGTTAAAAGGAGGTGCCCTCACCCTTTATGCCCATCCATTGGCTCGAGTGGCAGAAACACTTGAACGATTGGCTCGATCAGGAAACTCTACACTAGAAATCCAGAATACCTGGGTTTTGGTACAGAAAGAAATCCAAACCTTGAAGGCCGCTATCCTAGATCATTTGGAGAGAACTGGATGATTCTTTACCTATTACCCGCAATCCTGATCGGAGGTGTAGCCACTTGGTTCGGGGTGAAACAGAAAGTAGGGGTAGAGTACGTAAAGGCCGCCTTTCCCCTGTACCTATCCCTCCTCGTACTATATAGCCTCCAGAAGGAACCCTCCTACCTAAAAGGGGGTATCTTAGCCGGCCTCCTATTCTGCGTCATCGCGGATTTCCTATTGGGTAAACGAAACAATGCGCCCGTGTTCCTCTATGGATTAGTGGGATTCCTCCTAGCTTACCTTACCTATGGGATCACGTTTTTTTTATCTACGGAAGTGTCCGCGATCTGGGGAATCCTTGCGGGTATCCTATTCATCATCGGAATCATCCAGTATAGAACCTTTCGTTCCCTCCCTCCTAAAATGCGAGCGCCGGTTCTGCTTTATCTTACTGTGGTATCCTTTTTCTTCGTCTCCGCCACTAACTTCGCATACTGCCAGAGAAACCTTTTCCCCTTCCTTGGCGCTTTGGGAATTTACGCCTCGGACAGCCTGATCGCCCATAACTTATATCGTAAACCCCTTCCCCAAAGCGACCTATGGATCTTGCCTCCTTACTACCTTGGGCAGATCTGTCTAGTGGGTTTCGCGCTTGGGGGGTAAAAGCGCTCCATTTACCGCACCCCCACCGCTTGCCCACCTTACCAACCTAATGGTAGATTCCTCCCCATGGAATACATGAAACGCACGGCCACCTGCGGGGAACTCCGAATGGATCACATTGGCAAAGAGGTGATTCTCAATGGCTGGGTCCACCGGCGACGGGACCATGGGGGAATCTCCTTTATTAACCTCCGGGACCGATACGGAATTACCCAGGTGGTGATCGACGAGAATGCAAAAGACACATTGAAAAACACCGTTTCCGAGTTGAAGTACGAGTACTGCATCGCGGTACGGGGAAAAGTCCGGGCTCGTCCAGAAGGGATGAGGAATCCTGCCATGCCTACCGGAGATATCGAGGTAGCTGCGGAGGATATCGTTATCCTTTCCACCTGCGAAGTTCTTCCCTTCATGATCGATGAGCGCACCGACGCAAAGGAAGACCTCCGCCTCAAGTACCGGTACTTGGATCTTCGTTCGGGCGTCATGCAACGGAATATCCGGATCCGTCACGAAGCGGCGTTTCGGGTCCGGGAATACCTACGGAACCGGGGGTTCTACGAAATCGAAACTCCTACCCTCATCAAGTCCACTCCCGAAGGGGCACGAGATTTCATCGTTCCTTCCCGGATCCATCCGGGGAAGTTCTACGCTTTGCCCCAGAGTCCTCAGCTTTTCAAACAGATCCTAATGGTAAGCGGGTTCGATCGGTACTTCCAGATCGCTCGCTGTTACCGGGACGAGGATGCTCGGGGGGACCGTCAGCTGGAGTTCACCCAGATCGACATGGAGATGAGTTTCGTGTCCAAAGAGGATGTGTTCGAGGTGGTAGAGGGAATGATGCGGCACATGTTCCACCATGCCATCGGGGTTGACCTCAGCATCCCATTCCCCCGGCTCTCCTGGGAAGAAGCTATGGACCGGTACGGATCGGACAAACCCGACCTGCGCTTTGGGTTGGAGTTACAGGATTTTACCCCCTTTGTGGGAGAAGGAACCTTTGGGGTATTCAAAGAAGTAGTGGCCGCGGGAGGAATCGTGAAAGCCCTAGTGGCTCCTGGTTGTGGAAATTACTCCCGGAAACAGATAGTCGATCTCGAGCAAACCGCTAAAACCTTCAAGGCGCAAGGCCTCGCCTGGATGAAGGTCACGGGACAAATCCTCGAAGGAGGCATCGCCAAATTCTATGAACAGGCCGCCTCCCGGATCATTCAAACCTTGGGGGCAAAGGATGGCGACCTGATCCTCCTCGTGGGTGCACCGAAGCGGATCGCTCAAACCGCTTTGGGAGCCGTTCGAAGCAGGTTAGGGAAAGAATTGAACCTCTCCGCTCCCGGAACCTTCTCCTTCGCCTGGATCGTGGACTTCCCTCTCTTCGAATGGAACGAGGAAACCAGAAAGTGGGAAGCGGCTCACCACATGTTCACCATGCCTCAGGAGAAATACCTTGCCACTCTGGAACAGGATCCAGGTTCGGTAAAAGGGGACATGTACGATCTCGTGTGCAACGGATACGAGGTAGCTTCCGGTTCCATCCGTATCCACGATCCCGAAATCCAGAAACGGATCTTCAATATCGTCGGCTACGATCCAGCGGACGCGGAAGCCCGATTCGGGTTCCTCCTGAACGCTTTCAAGTATGGTCCTCCCCCCCATGGGGGGATCGCCCCTGGTTTCGACCGGTTAGTGATGCTCATGTGCGGGGAAGAAACGATCCGGGACGTGATCGCCTTTCCCAAGAATACCTTGGGCGTGTCCCCCATGGACGACTCTCCCAGCTATGTCACAGAGGAGCAGCTAAAGGAATTGCACATTCGCATCGTCCCACCGGAGCAATAAAGGAAAATCTATTTTGAGGTTTTACCTCTATGTATAAAAAGGGGCCTTCTTACGGCCCCTTTCAGAAACAGGATCACTTTTTTCTATGAGAATCGCGTTAAGTTCATTCACTCAATGGTTACGCGTTTCTCTGTTATAGCTTTTTATACACAAACCACCAGTCGTAGGAATCTGGAATCCCCTTGCGCTGGGCCGCGGTTTTTTCGTCCTGCGCGGGCGGCACAATCACTTTGTCTCCAATCAACTCGTTGTTGGGCCAGTTCGCGGGGCAGGCTACCCTGTTGGCGTCGGAGGTTTGCATCGCTTTCACCGCCCGAAGGACCTCGGGAATACTGCGCCCAATCTCCTGCGGGTAGTACAGGATGATCCGAACCACCCCATCCGCGTCCACGATAAACACGGCCCGGACCGTGTTTGTCCCCTTACCTGGATGAATCATCCCCAAACTCTTCGCCACCTCCCCCATGTCGTCCGCGATGACAGGAAAGGGAATCTCCACGTTGAGTTTTTCCTTGATCCATTCCACCCACTTAATGTGAGAGAATACCTGGTCGATAGAAAGACCAATCAACTCGCAGTTTAGCTTCTTGAACTCTTCTGCGTGCTTTGCGAAAGAAACGAACTCTGTGGTGCACACAGGCGTGTAATCCGCTGGATGGGAAAACAGAACGAACCATTTCCCCTTATAGTCTGCCGGAATGTTCTTTACCCCATGCGTTGTTTTGACCTTCATTTCAGGGAATCGTTCCCCGATCAACGGAAACCTGTTCTCCATAAATCCTCCTGTATCCCTAGTATCTAATAATCGGAACGATTCTTAATATATAGTTAAAATAAAAACGCGTCAACCCTTTTGTCCCAAACATTCCTGACAGATCCCAAAGAACTCGAGACGGTGCCTTAAAACTTTGCCCCCCATCTGATCGCTGAATGATCTTTCAATCTCCCGTAAGACTGGTAGCATTACATCGAGCACGTTCCCACATCGTTCACAAATGAAGTGATAGTGGGGTTCTATTCTCCCATCGAAACGGTCGAAGGTGCTACCGAAATCTAGGTGGGTAATCTCCCCTTGCTCCTGCAAGATCCGAAGATTCCGGTACACCGTGCCTAAGCTTAAAGCGGGGAACTCCCCTTTCAATTGATCATAGATCCAACTAGCGGTAGGGTGGGTGTTGGTGCTTCGAAGGAGCGCAAGAATCCGCTTCCGTTGTTTACTGGAACGATACCTCTTCATAGATTTAAATATAATTACTATCGTAATAGTAAGGAACAGTCAATGGGAAAGGCTATCCCCCCCTTGTCAAAAAACCGAATTGTTTGTCTAATCTACCCCCGGAAAGCACTAAGAGGAAGGAGTTCACATGATCAAAGTTGGATTCATTGGTTGGCGGGGAATGGTGGGTTCCGTTCTCATGGAACGGATGCTGGAAGAAAAAGACTTCCATGGATTCACTCCCACCTTTTTTACCACTTCGCAGGTAGGGGGCAAGGGCCCGGATGTGGGGATCGAAACAGGACCATTGAAAGACGCTTTCCATCTGCCTTCTCTTGCGGAGCAAGACATTCTCGTCACCTGTCAGGGGGGGGAATACACCACCAAGGTATATCCAGAACTGCGGGCCAAAGGCTGGAAAGGGTACTGGATCGACGCGGCTTCCACTCTCCGAATGGCGGAGGACGCGGTTATCGTTCTCGACCCCGTGAACCGCCCCGTGATAGACAACGCGTTGAAGAAAGGGATCAAGAACTACATCGGAGGCAACTGCACCGTCAGCCTTATGTTGATGGCCATTGGAGGATTGTTCCGGGAAGGGTTGGTAGAATGGGTCTCCACCATGACGTACCAGGCGGCCAGTGGCGCGGGGGCAAAGAACATGCGGGAACTCCTCGACCAGATGGGCTTCCTCCATAGGGCGGTAGAAGAAAAATTAAAAGACCCTGCTTCCGCCATCCTGGAAATCGATCGTGATGTCACTGCCGCCCTTCGGAATCCTCAGATCCCGGTGGAAAACTTTGGTGTACCACTAGCGGGAAGTTTGATTCCCTGGATTGACAAAGCGATGGATCATGGTCAAACCCGGGAAGAATGGAAGGGATACGCGGAAACGAACAAGATTCTTGGCTTAAAGAAACCCATCCCTGTAGACGGGATTTGTGTCCGGGTAGGGGCCATGCGATGCCACAGCCAGGGACTCACCATCAAACTAAAGCATCCTCTCTCCCCAGCGGAAGCGGAAAAGATCATCGCCTCCTCTAACCCCTGGGTAGAGGTAATTCCCAACAATCGGGAAGATACCATCAAGAAACTCACGCCCGCGGCTGTTTCTGGAACCTTGAAAATTCCCATTGGTCGGATCCATACGATGAAAATGGGAGAGGACTTCCTCACCGCTTTTACGGTAGGGGATCAGCTTCTATGGGGTGCGGCGGAACCCATCCGGCGGATTCTCCGTATCGTTCTCGATTTCGAGCAGAAACACGGTTCCCGTTAACATTATTTGAACCACTCGGATAGGTCCAAAAACTTGGGTCTATACCGTTTCTCCAGGTAGGAGCGAGCCGCATCGAAGAAAGGACCGGGCAACGCGTCTATGATAGCGGTATCGCTACTGGCAATGCAGGGTGGTGATGACCTCTTCAATAAATAATCCGCAGAATTGCCTAGGGTACAATCTCCCTCCAAACCCCTTTGCAAGAGGATGTTTCTGATTTCCACCGCATGGAACGCGCTGTGGGAAACCGGCGAATCCAGGTATACCTGCACCTTTCGGAACCCTATCCTGACCAGGTGATCGAAAAAGTCTTCTGCCAATTCCAAGAACATCTCCGTATGGGTCAACCGCCCATGGGTTCCCCCTGCGTCCCTAAGGTACCCATCGTTTCCAATGAAGAGGAGTTTCCCTATCCGGTAATTCAGTAAGGTAAAGAGGGCATTGTACCCATCCACGTGGAGTTCAGGTAGTTTGGGCAAGGGTAAAAGTTTCGCTTTTCTAGATAAGGCACGATCCTTTGAAGTAATTCCCCGAAAGAGAATCATCCGTTCGTCTTTACTGAGTCTATATCGATCCCCCACAAGGGCAATAGAGGCTTTTTCCGGATATTGCTTATTGAGAAGGGTATAATAATCTTCCGCTGCTTCCCTGAATGCCGGACTTACATCCATCTCTCCGGCTCAAGCATACAGATCCACGATGTCTCCCACGGATTCCAACTTTGCCGCATCGACCGTCTGCTGAGCATTGACAGCTACCAGCTTTTGAGCCAATTCCTGGGGCTTCAACATAGAATCCAGTAAAATCTTCAGGAGTACATCTTGGGTGTTCTGAATCGTTCCTACCGAATCCATACTCCCGTCTCCTATCTTACTCAAAGTATCGGCAAATTACAGATAAACTAAATACTCAAGGATTTATGCTAGGCAAGGAACCAGACAAGGCTTTCAGGTCGTTGTCGGTGAACCTGAGGCCCAGTCCCATGAAAAAGTCGCGATCCTTCAGAATCGCATTGTCCACCCCGCCCGTTAGGTACAGCCATTGGAGGGGATTCTTTGAGCGAGGATCGTAGAAGGGATATACGGTGCCGTACGCTCGGAGGTACGGACCACCACTCTGGGTAAAGTCGAACAGTTCGCTAGATAGCACAAGCCCTTTGAAAGGATGAAAATCCAACCCCACGCCTCCCGTACTTTCGATCACCCCTCCCCGGAGGGAGAATAGACCAAACCTTCTAGCGATCTGGGCGTTGATCAAGAGCTTTCTTTGTCGCTCTGTCTCCAGGGTCGTGTAGGAGGTTATAGACCCATCTGTTTTTATCACCGACGTCTCCTTCGTGGTTTCCGAGAGACGAGGAGAATCCACGATTCCCAGCAGATAGTACTTGCTCGTGTCTAGAGGATTCAGCCGAATCCCCAACTGGTTCCGCGTGTCCAGGCTTTTCATTAGCAGTTCCGATTGGAAGCCGATCTGCAGTTCCATCCCCATGGTAGAATTGATGTACTCTTCGACCCTGCCCGAAATATTCACGATATTGTTGTACAATGTCTCGTCATGGAGGAGTTTCCCAAGGTTCCCTTCCCCTGCGTTCACCTTATCCA
>CAKZQO010000139.1 GCA_937140905.1 uncultured Spirochaeta sp. | reverse complement strand
TGTGCCTTCAAAACATGTTGAATGCTTTCATACCCTCCCTTGATGCTAGTCTCGCAAGGGATGTTGACAGTATCTGATAAGGGGATACCCGCCCTTTGCAGGGCGTTTCGGAACCCCTCGAATCGCTCTTTTCGAGTCAAGGAAGTAGGTACCCCACCTATGAAAGCAATTCGTCGGTGTCCCCGCTGGAGTAGAAACTCGGTGGCTATCTGGCTTCCCTTTTTGTTGTGAGCTCCCACATAGTCTGCCGGGAATCCTGCTAGGTTTCGGGTATACAGCACGAAGGGCAAGTGAGCATCCAAAAGGATCTGTAAGTCGGAGACCTGAGTTCCTATAGCGGGACAGATCAATAATCCATCCACCCGGTACTCCAGCATGGATTTCACAGCTTTCTGTTGCCGGAGGGGATCTTCGGACGTTTTAGCCAGTAGCAAGGAGAGCCCCTCGGATTCTATTAGTTCTTCCACACTGTTGGTTAACTCAGTGAAGAAGGGATTCAGAAGGTTGGGGACGATCAAACCAATGGTAAAGGAGCGTTGCATTCGTAACCGGGCTGCCGAACGGTTGTAGACATATCCCAATCGTTTTGCCGTATCTATCACTTCCAGCCTGGTTTTTTCCGAAATCCCTGGCTTGTTCTGTAGCGCCAACGAGACCGTTGCGGTAGATACACCTAGGTGTTTCGCGATTTCGGCCAGGGTTATTTGTTTCTTCCGGCTTACCATCCTTACGTTCAACATAGGTTTTTGCACTTGAGATGTCAAGGCTGTGGGTAATTTTATCTAGAAATCCATCCCCCATATTGACGGGACAGGAAATTGAATGGTACAATAAACTAAATCGATTAAGTTTGGTAAAGCTGGAAAAGCAGAAATTACAATGGAGTTGAATAAAATCCTAACGCCCATAAGGAGTCTGGTATGGTGGAGTGGGAAGAGAAGCACCAACTATTGATAGAAACGGCCCGAGAGTTCAATGCCAAAGAAGCCAAACGGTTCTTAGAGATTATGGATAAGGAGAATCGGTTTCCTCCCGAGCTCCCGGCGAAACTTTCCCAGTACGGGCTTCTGGGATTGAAGTTCCCGGAACAGTATGGTGGTGCTGAGATGGATTCCCTTGGAGCAGCGTTGGTGATCGAGGAGCTGGCAAAGGTCTCTCCCGCCATCGCGGATTTCCTCGTGTCCATCCATGCCAGTACAGGAGTCATCCTGCATTTCGGTACCGAGGAACAAAAGGCTACCTACCTGCCACCGGTAGCAGAAGGAAAGAGGATCCCTGCCTACGCCCTTACCGAGTCGGAAGCGGGCTCGGACCTTGCGGGAATCCGCACTAAGGCGATCAAGGAAGGAGAGGGGTACCGGGTGACGGGGTCGAAACTCTTCATTACCTTAGGAGGAGTGGCGGATTTTGCCGTCGTGTTGGCTATCACCAACCCTGAGGCGGAGAAGAAACATCGAGGGATGAGTCTTCTCATCGTGGAAGGATTCCAAAAGGGGAAAGAGGAAGACCTCATGGGATTACGAGGGTTAGCGGTGAGTGAGCTTTCCTTTCAGGATCTTCCCGTACCGGGCAAGAATCTAGTAGGAAAGGAAAACGAAGGGTTCATCCATATCATGCAGTCCCTCGATGGGGGGCGGATCGAAGTGGCGGCTCTGTCGGTAGGGTTGGCGCAAGGTGCTTTGGACGAAGCCATCCGGTACGCGAAGCAGCGTTCTCAGTTCGGAAAGCCCATTTCTTCTTTTCAGGCCATCCAGTTCATGATCGCCGATATGCAGACCAAGATTGATGCGGCCCGGCAACTCACCTACTATGCCGCTCGGCTCCGGGATGCGGGGAAACCCCATTCCCGGGAAGCTTCCGAAGCGAAGCTCTTTGCCTCCGATGTGGCGATGGAATGCGTCTCGGAGAGTCTCCAGATCCATGGTGGGTACGGGTACTCGAAGGAGTATCCCATTGAACACCTGTTCCGGGATGCCAAGATCAATCAAATTTTCGAAGGGACCAACCAGATTCAGCGGCTTGTGATTGCTCGAAATCTATTGGAAAGAACCTAGGAAAACAGGAGAACAGTATGCAGGGACAACGGATTGGAAAGTACTACGAAGACTTTGTCGTAGGGGAGGAGTTCGAGTCCCCGGGACGAACCGTTACCGAAGCGGACCTGGTAATCTACGCGGGGTTGTCTGGAGACTACAATCAACTTCACACGGACGAGGAATACTGTAAGAAAGTATCGATTTTCGGAAAACGGATCGTGCACGGGTTATTCGGTCTCACTCTCGTGGAAGGACTTAAATCAAGGCTTGGACTGTTCGAGGGCACCTCCATCGCATCCCTCGAATGGAGGTGGAAGTTCTTGAAACCCCTTTTTATCGGCGACACCATAAAGGTTCGATGGCGGATCGCGGACAAGCGGGAAACGAAGAAACCCGACCGGGGAATTATCACCGAGTTCGTTCAACTGGTGAATCAGAACGACGAAGTTCTCGCCGAAGGGGAACACCTCGTGATGATGCGTCGCCGGCCACAGGACGCGTGAAACTCCCCCTGTGGGATAGTGCCCTATGAAGATAGCTGTCTGTATCAAACAGGTGCCCGGGACCACCGAGGTCCAGATCAACCCCGAAACAGGAACCCTCATGCGAGAAGGGGTAGAAGGGATCATCAATCCCTTTGATCTCTATGCCCTGGAAGAGGGGATCCGGTTAAAGGAGAAGTACGGGGGTACCGTGACAGTCCTTTCCATGGGCCCCCCTCAGGTAGAATCCGCCATTCGGGAGGCTATCAGTTACGGAGCTGATGAGGGAGTGATGATCTCGGATCGTTCCTTCGCAGGTTCGGACACCTTGGCTACCGCGGGTACCCTTGCGGCAGCTCTCCGGATCCTTGGCCCCTTCGATGTGATCCTCATGGGGAGGCAGGCGATCGATGGGGACACAGGGCAGGTAGGCCCCGAAACAGCCGAACACTTAGGCATCCCCCATGTCACCGAGGTGAAAATGATCGAAGGAGTAGAAGGAAATCGGATCACTCTCCGTCGGATGCTGGAGCATGGGTACCTGAGGCTTAAGGCCCCCCTTCCGATCCTTTTAACTGTGGTGAAGGAGATCAACACTCCCCGACCCGCGTCGTTTAAGGGAAAACTTCGGGCTCGGCAGGTGCCTGTCAAGATCCTCAGTGGCAAGGACCTAGACCTCGCCCCTAAGATCGTTGGATTGTCCGGTTCTCCTACCCGAGTGATACGAGTTTTCACTCCACCGAAACCAACAGGGGGAAAAGTGTTTACCGGAGAGCCAAAGGAAGCGGTGCAAAGCCTTCTTAGAGCCTTAAAGGAGGCGGGGATCCCTATGAACTGTAAAAATGGCTCGTGAAAGATCTGGTAAAAGGTATGGATGGAATCAAAGTCATCATCGAAACATGCACCGGTTGTGGGCTCTGTCTCCGGGCCTGCCCGTATCAGGCGATCGAGTTACGGGAAAAAAAAGCGTGGATCACCGACAACTGTACCCTTTGTGGCGCTTGCGTGGAAGCTTGTCCCTGGAAAGCCATCGTCATCGCGGGTTGGAAACCAATCCCCAAAGAAGATTTGTCCCAGTACCGGGGGATCTGCGTGATGGTGGAACATCGGTTCGGAGAACTATCCCCCATCGTGCCTGAAATTATCGGGGCAGCCCTCGCGCTGAAACAACAGTTCAAAGGGGATCCTCGTACTGTTAGCGCTCTTCTGATTGGGTCGGGGGTACGGGCTCTATCGGAAGAACTTTTCGCCTATGGGGTGGATGAAGTGTGGCTTCTGGACAAACCGGGAATCGACCCCTTTGCCGAGGATATCCTGGCAGACCTAGCCGCACGAGCCATACGGGATCGAAAGCCCGAGATCGTTCTAGGCGGGGGAACCGTGATGGGAAGGTCCCTCCTGCCCCGAATGGCGGCGAAGCTTAGAACCGGGCTCACCGCCGATTGCACTGAACTTTCGATAGATCCGGAAACTGGACTGTTGCGTCAGACCCGACCAGCCTTTGGCGGGAACATCATGGCCACGATCCTATGTGAAAGTTCCCGGCCACAGATGGCTACGGTACGGCACAAGGTGATGAAACCCGCTCCGAAAGAGATAGGCCGAACAGGACAGGTAGTGGAACTAGACTACAAGGTTCCCAAATCCGACTTCGAGATCCTAGAATTCGTGGAGGATACTTCCCAGAAGCTCGATCTCACGGAAGCGGATTTCATCGTGTCCGGGGGACGGGGGTTGGGGGATCCAAAGAACTTTTCCTACATCGAGGAACTCGCCCGAACGATCGGAGGCACGGTAGGGGCAAGCCGGGCAGCGGTAGACGCGGGCTGGATTCCCTATCCTCATCAGGTCGGGCAAACAGGGAAAACGGTGAATCCTAAGATCTACATCGCCTGCGGTATCTCGGGGGCGGTGCAACACCAGGTAGGGATGAAAGGCTCCGATGTGATCATTGCCATAAACAAGGACCCCAACGCCCCGATCTTTTCCATCGCCCACTACGGGATCGTGGGAGACCTGTTCCAGGTGATTCCAGAACTGATTCGACAACTTCGTTCTAAAGAACAAGGGTGAGCTCTTATTGAACGGACCTTGTTCGTCGACCCATACAACATACCTGTGGACTGTCCGACTTAGCCTCGGGCTATCTTTGGACTATTCTACAGATAGATACTCCGCTTCGATCCTTCCCAGCGCTTCTGTTACGGAGGTCTCTGGGACTCCAAGGGTGCGAGTTACTCGAAACGCCGCTGCGTAGAACTGCCCGAACAGCATCTCCTTCCCGTCGATCGTGGGTCGACCGAGAGAACGGCCAAGTCGTGCAAACTCCGCGTGTTCCCCGTAACGAGTGTCCACCAGAAGCACGGAAGGAGGAAGTTTCCGGATCCCTTCCCGATCCAAAGGGGAGGCTTCGGTAATGGCGCTAATGATCACATCGCACTCCGAAGCCCATTCGGGGATCTTGTTAAAGCCGCCCGCCAATACCGTATTCCCGGAAAGACGTTCTTTCAGGGCGTGGGCATCTTCCTCAGTAATGTTCGCGATCCGAAGTTCCGCCCCTTCCCGAACAAGCTCATAGCCTATGGAGGCTGCCGCTCCTCCCGCGCCTACCAGCAGTACTCGCCTACCCTTGAGAAGAATCCGTTTTTTTATGGCCCGCACCATACCCTCGCCATCGGTACTGTCTACGAACCAAGAATCCGGCTGGAAGATGACATGATTCAGACTCTGAAGGCGATGAACCCGTTCCGTGATGGTGAGGGGGATGTTGAGCTTGTGTAGGGCATTGTAGGCCGCATGCTTGTAGGGGTTTGTCACGGTAAGGTCTATACAGTACGGGGTTTGGAGCACGGTTTCCAGAAAAGGGCCGAATTCTTTCGAGGGAGGGAGGTCGAAGGGAGCAAAGTAGGCAGGAATCCTTAGATGCTGAAACAGGAGGTTCCAGAGGAGGGGACTTTGAGAGTATCGGGAAGGTTGTTCACCCCCCACGATACCACCGATGTAGCGTAGGGATCCCAGCCTATCCCTCTGTTCGGTAAAGGGACGGTTAGAAAGGTACGATTCGATCCGGGAAAGGTAAGAGAAGTCCATCGGGTGAACCCTATCCGTGGCGGAATCATCTGTCAAGGATTCGGTTGAATCATGAACCCTCACGGAATGGAGACGAAGGGGTCGTTGCCTTGGGCCCTTTTTCACTGTAACCTATACGTATGAATGCCACGACGATTCGAACTCTATTCTTCGCGTTCCTGTTACTGGAAACTTGTTACGAACTATACCTGACCCTCCTGAATATCCGTCATGTGAGGCAACATGCCAAGGAAGTCCCACCCCTTTTCCAAAAGGCAATAGACGAGGACACGTACCGCAAAGCGGTGTCCTACACGATCGACAAGAACCGTTTCGCCCTCGTCTACCAACTGTTGTCCACTGGGTTTGTCATCCTTCTTTTAACTTCGGGACTATTGGGGATTTTAGACCAGTGGGTGCAGTCAACAGGGTGGCACCTGTACCTGCAGGGTATCCTGTTTGTTCTCCTTCTTTCTTTGCTGCTTAGGATCGTTTCCCTTCCCCTTTCCCTGTACCAGCAGTTCGTGCTGGAGGAACGGTACGGCTTTAACCGGATGACGGGGAAGCTCTTTCTTTCCGACCTGGGAAAGGGGCTTGTCGTGCAGTTGATCCTAATGACACCTCTCCTGTTGGGCTTGTTCTGGTTCATGGACGAAGCGGGCCGGTACTGGTGGATCTGGGCGTTCCTCTTCGTCACGTTGTTCCAGCTGGTGGTTACCCTCCTGTATCCCCTAGTGATCGCGCCCCTGTTCAACAAGTTCACTCCCCTTCCGGAGGGTTCCCTGAAAGAGAAGGTCCTGGCTCTGGCGGAAAAATTGGGTTTCCGAACCAGGGGAATCTATATGATGGACGGATCGAAACGGTCCCGCCATTCCAACGCGTACTTCACGGGGTTGGGAAAGGTAAAACGGATCGTCCTCTTCGATACCCTTACACAGTCTTTATCCGAGGAAGAAACCTGCGCTGTTCTTGCCCATGAATTGGGTCACGAAAAACAAAAGCATATCCTGAAGATGTTCTTCCTCTCCAGCGTGTTCCTGTTCCTGGGATTCCTCATCGTGGATTCTCTCCTTCTGTACGAGCCTCTCTATAGAGCCTTTTCCTTCGGTAGACCTAGTTATCATGGGATCTTAACGATCATCTCTCTCTGTGCAGGTCCCTTCACCTTTTTCCTAAACCCCTTGATCAACGGGCTTTCCCGAAGGTTCGAGTACCAAGCGGACAGGTTCGCGGCAGAACAGGCGGGATTGGGAGAAGCCCTTGCTTCGGCATTGCTCACCCTAGGCAAAGAGAACCTGACAAACCTAACCCCCCATCCCTGGTACAGTTTCTATCACTATGCCCATCCCACGTTAGGGGAACGGTTGGACGCGTTGCGGAAACTCGGGTAAGGGCGCGAGGGACTGTATTTTTTGCCCACGGCTTGGGCGTTCCGGAGGCGTTTGGCTAATGATCGTAGACTTGCATTGCGATTCGGTGAAATTCCTGGAAGCGGGAGTGGATCTCCGGCAGCCTTCCCCCTTGAGCCACGTGGACCTGCCGAGGTTAGAGAAAGGGAGGGTGGGGGTGCAGACCTTCGCGGCTTTCGTGGCTCCCTCGGTGCTGGAGGCCGAATCTTACCCTACCGCGGTCAAGATGCTGGATGCCATCGACAGGTTCGCCTTCTCTGACCCGGAGCGGCTCGTATCGGTGGAAACCGCCGCGGATTGCAGGCGAACTATGGCCCAGGGCAGGATAGGGGTGCTCCGGGCGGTGGAAAACGGTCGCGCTATCAACGGCTCTCTTAACAATTTGGAGGCGTTTCGGAAGCGGGGGGTCCGTATCCTGACCCTGGTGCACTCACGGCACGAGAGTTGGGTCGCCTCCTGCACGGGTAAGGGGGGTGACCCAGGAGGACTCACCCCTTTTGGGAAAAAAGTGGTGGAGACGATGAACGATCTGGGTATCATCGTGGACGTGTCCCATTCCGCGGAAAGTACCTTTTGGGATGTAATCAAAACCTCGCGCCGACCCATTATCGCTTCCCACTCCTGCTGTTACTCCCTCTGCGCCTCTCCGCGCAACCTGAAGGACGAACAGATCCGGGCCCTATCGGACATTGGCGGCGTGGTGGGGGTATGCTTTTTCCCGGCTTTTCTGGACGATGCCTACCGGCAAGCGATGAATGAGAGATGCGGGGACATCTTCGAAGCAATCAGCGACATGGAGAGGAAGCGAGGAGCTGACCGCCGGAGACTCCTAGAGGACTACGTCCGGCTTAACCATAAAATCGCCGATCGCCTTTCCGATCTTACCGTGCCCCTGTCCCGAATAGTGGACCATGTGGACCATATTGTGCAGGTAGCGGGGGAAGACTGCGTGGCCTTCGGCTCTGATTTCGATGGCATTTCTACTCTACCGGAAGGGGTTAGTGGGTGTGACGCGTACCCGCTCCTCCTCGAGCTACTCCGCAAACGGGGGTACACAGAGCAAACTCTTCAAAAGATGCGGGCTGGCAATTTCCTGCGGTTGCTTGAGGCCCACGATGGATGATAGGGGTTACTCGCCGCTTTGTGCGTTCTAGGGCGTTTTTCCCTACGCGATGGAGAATTGAAAAAATAATCCAAAGGAGGGTGTGAGTTTGCCAGATGCTTGCAATCCACCTCATACTGAGATTATCAATTTTTCAGTAGACTCTAGTTATCCCCGAAAATCTAGGATTTGTGGAAATCAAGGTTCTCGTATAGAATTCCTTGTATGGTCGTGAGAGAAATCCAACTCTCGACGTTCCGCGCCAATCTAGCAATTAGGAGAGACTCATGCCAAGAAAACAGTCATCTTCTCGTAACCGTTCCTATAAGCAACGAGGCAAGGCTACACCCCGAACTCCGTCCTATGGGATGGGCAGCTTAGGTGAAACGGATACACATGCGATGAAAACCCAAAATCCTCGTAAAGAGGATATAGAAGAATTGGTGTCCTTTCTGCCTTACCTATACGCGGACGGTTTTAGTCCAATCAAAGAATGGAAAGATTCGCTTGACCCTGCATACGAAGACATTGTCCTGAAGTTCTTCCGTGTAGCAGCTAAAGATTGTTGGTGTGACTATAAGTACAGTGTAAAGGAAGCGTCTGAGATGATACGGAATGAGGAGCTCATCAAGAACGCGAACATCTCTCAAATAAAGACGATGCTCACCTACTGTGTACGGGGAGAACGGTTCTGCGAGGGGCACTGGGACGCAATGATCCGGGAGGGATACATCCGTCGATTGCTGGAGAGGCTTTCAACTATATTGAAAGAAATAGAGCATTGAAGGATTTTGCATCAAGAGGTTTCACATTCCTTTGGAATAGTGTGCTGTTATTTAAGGCTTAATGAAAAACTATTTGCGAAGTCCAAATTAAGCGTTTCAGGAATGAAATAAATAAAGGAGCCTCTTTCAAAAATCCGAAAGAGGCTGATTTTTTTTATAGAAAAAGAGGGGCCACATCCTATAGAATACAGGTG
>CAKZQO010000138.1 GCA_937140905.1 uncultured Spirochaeta sp. | reverse complement strand
CCTCCCACACAGAAGGGGATAAAGATCTGTTCGGCTACTCGTTCCACCACGTCGAGGAACAATCGTCTACCTTCGGCAGAGGCGGTAATATCGTAGAAAACTAACTCATCTACTCCCTCTTCATAGTAGTGACGAGCCATTACCACTGGATCCCCAATATCTATGTTTCCTTTGAAGCGGATCCCCTTTGTAGTCTTCCCATTTCGAACATCCAAACAGACAATGATTCTTTTCAGTAGCATGTTTCGTTCCTCTTTACCAGGTTCAACAGCGGAAAAGGAAATTCTCGATCATCTTCAGACCTGGAGTAGCGGATTTTTCCGGATGGAATTGTAAGGCCACGAGATTTTCCTTCTTTAGGGCGGAAACGAAAGATATCCCATACTCTGTCCGTGCGGCTTCATGTTCTTTGTAGCGGGGAACCGGGTAGTAAGAATGCACGAAGTAACAGGGAGAATTCTCCGGCACACCATGAAAAATTGGATGAGAGGAGTCATGGTGTACCTGATTCCACCCCATATGGGGTACTTTCAGGCCTGGCTTGTTAGGAAACCGAACCACCTCCCCGGGAATGAAGCCTAGACAAGGAGTAGAACGTTCCTCCGATCGCTCGAGGACGATTTGACACCCGATGCAAATACCCAGAATCGGCTTACCCGATCGAAAATATTCCCGCAAGAAATCGCCCAGACCCGTAGTGGCAAGAACCTCCATCACTGCCTTAGCTTCTCCATCGCCTGGAATGATAAGCTTGTCGCATCTTCGAAGAACATCGGGATCGTCAGAAATGACCCCGTTGGCCCCTAAGTATTGTATAGCAGTGAGCACGCTGCGAATATTCCCTGCTTTGTAATCCATGATTCCGATTGTTACCATGAGCTAGTCCTTGCAATTGTATCTATCATGGACTGGACGAATTGAGCAATCGTTTCCATCGAAAGGGGAAGTCCAGAAAACTCGATCGATGTTCCATTCACCAGGATCTGTATCGAGTTGGGGCCTCCTTTTCCTCCCTGCTGGAGGAACCATCCTGCAAAAGCCAACCGGACTAGTACAGACATGGATCGGGCTTGCTCTTCCTTCAGAAAAAGGATTGATCCGGTAGCTGAATAAGATAGAGGGTCCTTCCGATATAATTCCATCCGGAACGCCTCGATGGCAGATTCCCTGTTTCTTGGCTGGAGCTCAGGTTCCAGAAAAATAGTAAGAAAGGAAATACCAGTTTTAGGGATGTAAAGGCTAATAGGGAGGGGCGGCTGTTTATTTACCCCTAGGGGTTGGAAGTGGAGGGAAGGATCGGTCCGGGGAAGGACAAATTGTTTCAAAGGAAACTCGATTTCACCTGAAGACACAATGAGAAGACAGGTATCTGGTAAAGCAACCTGTAACCCCGATCCTCGATGCTGAAAGTAGGAGAGGGAGTATCCACTGGTTCGGATCTTTCGTTCTTCCCATCCCTCCTCGGGTGTCAGGGAGAGACGAAGGAGAAAGGATGAGTACTCTCCCACACCTGCAAGGATCCAACGAAGGGAGGAGGATTTCGAAGGAAACTCCCCGGAATCGCTTCCCAAAAGTACTAAAAATAGTTCAGAAGTATGATCGAGAAGGTAAACGATCCCTTTCGATGCCCCTCCCTTGTTCTGAGAGCCATCTCTCTCCCGGAATAGGAGGGTATCAAGAAGTTCCCGATGTTCTGGAACGGGAAGGTACAGGTATAGAGAACCATCCGATGGAAAGAGTCCCCAGGGATTCTGGGATTCCCACTGAGGTAAGGTCTTACAACTAGCGAACAAAAGAGCTGCTACCAGAAGGAACCTAATCTTCAAGAGGCTTTGACTAGCCCAATGGCGCATGTAGAGTCTCCGCACGGAGCGGTCCGCAGGGTCCCTTTCTTGTTCCATCGGACGGAAACCGCAAGGGTTTCATTCATCAGGTATTCTTGGAACTCTTCTACCGCATCCTGAACATCGGGATCCTGTGTATGGAGGAAAAGCTCGATCCTGTCGGTTACTTCCAGATCCATGTCCTTCCGTAGGGTTTGAACGGCCCGAACAATATCCCGGACAATACCCTCTGCCTTCAGGTCTTCAGTAAGTTCAGGATCTAGGGCAACTGTCAACGAACCTTCGTTGAGGACCTTTAAGTTTTCCTTCTCGATCCTTCGCACTTCAATGCTATCCTTCGTGATTTCCAGATCTCGACCGATATCAATCACTAGCGTGGAGCCTTCCAAAAGACTCTGGATTTCTTTAAATGTAAGGGCTTCGATCTTTTCCGCTGCCCTCCTCATGTCTTTTCCCAAGGCTTTTCCCAGGACTCTATAGTTCGGCTTTGCCTTATACTCAACCAGGTCTTCTTCGTTTTCTCGGAAAACCACCTCTTTCACGTTGAGCTCTTCCCGGATAATGTCTTCCATTTCTCGCAAGATCCTTCGTTCTTCCGGATCCTTAGTTACAAGGTGAAGAGCCTTCAGAGGTTGACGAACCTTGATTCCGTGCATACTTCGTAGGGCTCTCCCCATGGTAACTGCCCTTCGAACGAACTTCATTTTTTGCTCCAGAGCCAGGTTCCGTTTCTCCAACTGAGCTACTGGATAGTCCGTCAAATGTACAGACTCGGGCATTTCGGGGGAACGGAGGTTCCGGTAGATGGCTTCCGTAATGAAGGGTAGGATCGGAGCAGCTACTTTCGAGAAGGTGAGAAGGACCCAGTAAAGGGTCTCGTAGGCCTGCCGTTTATCGTAGTCGTTTTCACTCCTCCAGAACCTTCTCCTAGACCGACGAATGTACCAGTTGTTCAGCAAATCGATGAAATCCACCAGGGGCTCGATAGCTCTCATCAGATCGTACCGATCCATCTCTCTCGTTACCTCGTCGATCAACCGTTCCAGTTCCGAGAGGATCCACTGATCCAGAGGATTGGAGGGTTCTTCGGGCCCCGAGGTGGGGAAAATCTGGTCGATATTCGCGTAGGTAACGTAGAAACTATAGGCGTTCCAGAGGGGAATGATCACTGTCTTCAGGGTTTCCTTCACCCCCTCGTCGTTGTACCGGATCTCTTCAGCGCGGACAACGGCGGATCGCATGAGGAAAAGTCTTAGGGCTTCTGCTCCGTATGTATTGATCACGTCAACCGGATCGGTGTAGTTCCGGGCAGACTTGGACATTTTCTTTCCATCGGAAGCTAGCACTAGACCACTGGTAATGTTGTGCAGGAAGGCAGGTTTATCAAACAAAGCGGTAGCTAGCACGTGAAGGGTATAGAACCATCCCCGGGTTTGATCGAGACTCTCGCAGATGAAATCGGCTGGGAAATGTTTTTCGAAATGTTCCTTGTTCTCGAAAGGGTAATGGTTCTGGGCATATGGCATGGCACCCGATTCGAACCAGCAGTCTAGCACTTCGGGGATCCTGCGTTTCGTTCCTCCACAGAAACACTTCCAGGTGATGTCGTCCACGAAGTGTTTATGGAGATCCTTGGGGTAGACTCCCGAACGGGATTTGAGTTCTTCCCGAGAACCAATGCATTCCAGGTCCCCGCAGGTATCACATTTCCAGATGGGAATCGGGTTTCCCCAATACCGGTTTCTGGAAATGGCCCACTCTCGAGCCCCCTCCAACCACTTGCCAAACCTTCCATCCTTGATATGTTCTGGCATCCAGTAGATCTCCTGGTTCGTGGCGATCATCCGGTCCTTTATCTTGGAAATGTTCACGAACCAGGAAGAAATGGCCCGGTAAATGAGAGGAGATTTACAGCGCCAACAGTGAGGGTACGCATGGAGATACTGCTCGTGCTTTACTACCTTCCGTTCCTCTTTCAAGCGTTTGATGATGGCTTTATCCGCGTCTTTTACAAAGCTCCCCTTGTAGTCCTTTACCTCCTCGGTGAACTTACATTCTTCGTCGATGGGGCAGATTACCGGAACGCCTGTTCCCTGCAGGATCCGATAGTCATCCTCTCCAAAACCAGGTGCGATATGAACGATCCCAGTTCCGTCTTCGGTACTGACGAAATCACCCATTAGGGTGCGGAAGGCTTTCTTGTCCTTTAGGTGAGCAAAGTAGGGGAAGAGGGGTTCGTACTGGATCCCTACGAGTTCTTTCCCTTTCTTTTCCCAAAGGATCTGATACTCTTTCTCCGATTTATAGTACGCAGAAAGCCTATCCTTCGCTAGTATATAGTTTTCCGGACCATCCTTGACCTTCACGTACACGATTTCCGGGCCTAAAGCGAGAGCGAGGTTAGAGGGTAGGGTCCAGGGGGTGGTGGTCCATGCGAGGATATAGGTGTCCGGTTCATCCAATAAGCGGAACTTTACCGTGATGGCAGGATCGTGAACGTCTTGATACCCTCCCAGGTTCAATTCATGGTTGGACAAGACTGTGGAACATCTTGGACAGTAGGGCAAGATGTAGAATCCTTCGTAGAGGAGGCCTTTTTCCCAGAGCTGTTTCACTACCCACCAAATGGATTCCATGTAATCGGGATCCATCGTCTTGTAATCGTTGTCGAAATCTACCCATCGACCCATTCGGGTTACGATCTTTCGCCACTCTTTCACGTATCGCAGAACGATGGAGCGGCAGGATTCGTTAAACTTGGCGATACCAAAGGATTCGATCTCTCGTTTTCCCGAAATGCCCAGTTCTTTTTCCATCTCGTATTCAACGGGAAGCCCATGGCAATCCCACCCAAATCTTCGTTCTACTTTCTTCCCTCGCATGGTCTGGTATCGAGGGATGATGTCTTTTATGGTTCCCGGTACGAAGTGTCCGAAGTGTGGAAGTCCCGTCGCAAAGGGAGGTCCATCGTAGAACACATACTCATCCGATCCTTCCCGTATCGCGATAGAACGTTTGAATGTATCGTTTGCCTCCCAGAAGGCGAGAACCTCTTCCTCTAGTTTGGGGAAATTCTGTTTTGGATCTACCGGGGTGTACAAATCGTCCTCCTTCTTCACAGAATCTTCACAGAGTGTGCATATTCTCTTGAATGAAGAATTGCTATATACGAGGATGATATTGTAGGGAAAAGAGCTTTCCCGGTCAAGAATTGAAAGTCTAGGATAGAAGGGAGTCTAGTATGAGTGGAAAAGAGTTTCGTAAAAAACAAAAACTGGCCAATCGTCTTCGATTGGGGGTGTTGATCCTTATCCTGGTCGTACTTACGGTGTTCGGTATCCTTCACCAGTATCCTAAAGGATGGAGACCTGCAGGGGTAGATGCTTTCTGTCCCTTTGGTGGGGTGGAATCTCTAATTACTGTGTTAACGACGGGACGGTTCCTAGAAAGGATCGCTCTCAGTAGTTTCATCTTGCTCCTAGCTACGGTGATCACCGCCATTGTGTTTCGCCGTTCCTTCTGCGGCTATCTCTGTCCCTTAGGGACATTGCAGGAACTGTTTGGACGGTTGGGCAAGAAGATTCTCAGCAAACGGCATGCCCTTGCTCCCTCTGTCGATCGGTATGCCCGGTACGGGAAATACATCGTGTTCATCCTAGTGGTTGTTTTTTCGGCGGTGTTGGGCGAACTGGTATTCCGGCCCTACGATCCATGGGTAGCGTATCAGCACCTGACCTCGGATGAATTGTTCAGTTCCTTACTGGTAGGATTCATAGTGCTGATCCTATCGCTCATAGGTTCCTTCTTTTTTGATCGAGTGTTCTGCAAGTATCTGTGTCCGTTGGGAGGATTCCTTGGAATCCTAGCCAAAGTAGGCTATTTTCGGATACGGAGGAACGAAAAAAGTTGCATCGATTGCAAGGCCTGTACTAAAGTGTGCCCTGTAAACATCCCGGTGGCAGAGTTGCAGGAAGTAACTTCTGCCGAGTGCATCTCCTGTAATCTATGCGTGAATGCATGTCCAGTCGAAAACACCCTCATCATCGAAGGCAAACGGAAAGGTCATGTAGCTCCCGTTTCTGTTTTGGTGGCTACCTTGGGGATTTTTCTACTGGTAGTAGGTGTTTCTACTTACACAGGAGGGTTTGCCTGGAGCGTAAAGAGCATCCAAGAGATTACCTTGAAAACAGGAACGTTCAACCCTGATGAAATCAAAGGTTCCGATACGTGGAAGGCGGTTTCGGAGCTATCCGGGATTCCTAAAGAAGAGTTCGTAAAAACCTTTGGGCTCACGGATGCAGAGTTTGAAGGAACTCTTAAAGAGTGGGCTCATAAGCCTGGATCTACCCGGGAAGTCTCCGAGGTCCGGGAATACGTAAAGAAAAGATTGGGTAAGTAGCATTCATTTCCACGGAGTGTTATTCTTTCTCCTATGGAAAAATTTGATCTGATCATCGTGGGTTCCGGGCCAGCAGGGCTCGGAGCCGCATTTGCATATTCGAAACGCAAGTCCGATGGGAAAGTCCTACTCATCGAAAAAGAACGTTATTCGACCGGGGGACTTAGAAACGACTGCAAAATGAATTTCACCTATCCCATCGGATTTCCCGAAGAGTATTGGGACTCGGAGAGGGCCCATCGATACCTACAGGAGGTGATCGAAGAATTACAGCCTAGATTCATGGAAAAGAAAAACCTTTCTATCTATGAGAAACGGGCAGAGAAACTTGGGGTCAGACTATTGGAAGTTCGTCAATCCCATTTAGGGACGGATGGAGGACTGGAACTGATCAAAGAGCTGATGGATGGGAGTTTAAGACACATGGTACCCCCTGGACCTACGCAGCCCACTGGGCTAACTCA
>CAKZQO010000137.1 GCA_937140905.1 uncultured Spirochaeta sp. | reverse complement strand
ACAAAAAAAAATTACTGAACTCCATGTTCGGTATCAAGGGATCGACTTTCCGTTTGGGGAACGATGGAAGCTCGAAGTAACTACCCCTTCCGGGGATACTGTATCCCTCGGTTTAATAGACTATAAAAAGAACGATCGGGGATTTCAGCTTAGGTTCGATCGAGAGGTGAGTCTGGACTTCTCCTTGGATCCGAAGCGGAATGCTCTGGTAGTAGGAACTGGGAAGTCTCTATCGAACCTTCAGCCCAAGAACCTAATCCTTCGGTTTTCTGTGGTGGACGGAGCCAAGGCAAATAGCGTGGAACGCATGCCCATTGTTTCGGTAAAGTATAAGGAAAAAGATTATTTCCTCACGTTACCCAAGAACTCTCAGGTAGACATGGCTAGGCAACGGTTCGTCATTGATCAGCAACCCGTTCAGGGGATCCTTTTTACCATAGCCCCCACCTCCACGGGCACGAAGGATTCTTTCCGGCAGTGGTACGCTACGCAGGGGAGTACGACTACCTCTGAACAGTTCAACCGGCGAGTGGAGGAGTACGTAAACGGTGCCTACATAGGTTGGAAGAGTGCTAGGTATCAGCCTGAAACAGGAACCTGGATGACAGAACGAGGTACCAGTGAGTTCCGGGAAATTACGGCAGCTGCTCTATTGGCAGAGGCGGTTCGCAGAAACGAGTATGGTCCGCTTCTCGAAACGATTCAGAAAGCGGCTGTGCTCCACGCTGATCAACTCACCATTTTTACTTCCGTGTATTTTGGGAACCTCTTCACCTGGGCAGGACGGATAAAACAGGATGACGAAGCCACATCTGGAAGGTTGTTGGAACAGATACGACAGAAGGACCTTACAGTATTTCTCAATACGAACCTCATACAGTTTGCTGCCGATCGGGGCACCCCCCAACTCTGGGATGAGCTGGTCCGGTTTGCTTCTGAATTGGATCTCCAGCAAATCAGTTTACCTGTGGCTTTGGGGATGCTTTCTTCGTACTACAATGCTTCTACCGTAGACCCCGCCCTCTTGAAACCCTTCGAGCGGTTCGATTCCCTCATCAATCTCATCGTGTTCCCCGCGATTGTCAAAGTGCAGGATGGATTCTTCCTCGAATGGGAATCCGGAAAGATCGATGTGCTGGCTTCTATCCGAGCGGGCAGAGTTCTACTTCTTGCGGGGAATTCTTCGAAAGACGAGGTCCTTCGATCCATTGGACGGGACTTGATTCTCTCTGCCTTGGGGCTATCCGATAGACAGGGATTCCTGCCCCAGCGCATCGTGTTTTCCGATGAAAGTTTCAAGGGCACGGAGGGGCGGATCGCCGCAGAAACCATCTACCCTTTGATTCAGGACAATCCTTTCTACCCCAGGTTCGTGAGCCTTTCGAAGGAACTAGGACGAGGAAACTGGCTCTACTTCGCCGCGGATCTTTCCCTCATCTCGATCCAGCCGGAAGAATGGAGGTTCCGGTTCCGCTTCCCTACGGGAGAGATCCATCATTTTATCTTCAAGGGGGCAAAACCGTACCGGGAAATCCAGATCTGGGGGATCCCCTGGAGGAACGATCCAAGGTTCGAACGGTACCCTGTAGGCTCCTTCTTCCTGGAAGACCTGGGGATGTTCATTATCAAGTATCAACACAAGAAACCCGAGGAAGAGTTCCTTATGCGGTTCTAAGGGCTTGTTCCAGTTTGCCGCGCCATGCCGCATAAGCCTCTTTGTACCTGGAAACTGCCGTTGGATCGGTGATTTCTTCGGCTTTCAGCTTGAGGCCCCTGAACGCTTCCCCAAAGGAACGGTAGTACCCACATCCAACGGCCGCCCCTCGGGCAGCTCCCTCAGCTCCATCGGTTTCGTACAAAAGAAGGCGGGCTCCGGTAACTGCGGTAAAGGCAGAGCGAAAGATGGGGCTAAGGAACATGTTGGTATACCCTGCTTTCACGGTCTTGATTTGGATTCCCATCGACCGCATGATTTCTATTCCGAACTGTAGCGCGAACACGATCCCTTCCTGGGAAGCTCGATAGAGATGTTCCCTTTTATGGAGGTTGAAGTTAAGGTTCTGCACGATGGCTCCTAAGTTCCGGTTCCCCAGGGTTCGCTCCGCCCCATTGCCATAGGGGAATACCAGTAGCCCCTCGGCTCCAATGGGAACCTTCGAAGCGAGGGAGTTCATCCGTTCGTACTCTCCGCTGTCCGGTCCTTCTAGGGTGTTCTGCTTTAACCAGCGGTAGAGAATCCCTGTCCCATTTAGGCAAAGGAGCACCCCTAGACGGGGAGAACCTTTCTCTCGGTTATGATTCACATGCACAAAGGGGTTCACTCGGGACTGGGGATCGTAAGCGGGTTTATCCAGGATCCCGTACACCACACCGGAAGTACCGGCGGTGGCGGCTAGTTCGCCGGGTTCCAGAACACCTAGGGAGAAGGCGTTGTTCGGTTGATCCCCCGCTCGATAGGACACAGGAATACCGGAAGGAATTCCCAACTCTTTCGCCACTTCCTGAGTAACCGTTCCTTGGATGGAAAAGGTGGGGAGGACAGGGGGAAGGATCGAAGTGGGGAAACCAAAATATTCCATCAAAGCCTGGGCAATTCCATCCTTCTCGTAGTCCCACAGGATCATCTCCGATAGACCCGAGGGAGTGGTAGCTACCTCACCGGTGAGCCGATACGCAATGTAATCCCCGGGAAGAAGGATCGTATGGGTAGCGTTGAATGTTTTGGGTTCTTGGTCCTTCACCCATGCGAGTTTAGAGGCTGTGAAGTTTCCAGGAGAGTTGAGGAAACGGGTAAGGCAGAAGGTTTCCCCTAGCTCCTGAAAGGCCCGTTCTCCGTAGGGGACCGCTCTACTATCACACCAAATGATGGCGTTTCGTAGGACTTCCCCCTTACGGTTTAATAGCACTAGCCCGTGCATCTGATAGGAGATCCCGATGGCTGTGAGTCGAGCGAGAGCATCGGGCGCTTTTTCCCGCAATTCCCTAAGAGCTAGCCGAACATGTTCCCACCAAGTTTCCGGATGTTGTTCTGCCCAGCCGGGCCTAGGAGCTATAATATCCATCTCTGTCTTCGGAGAAGAGGCGGAGGCAATGGAGGAGCCTGTGGTTCCATCCAGTAGACTGGCTTTGATCGATGAACTTCCAATGTCGAGGCCTAGGAAGGAGGGATTTCCCATACTGGTACTCCTTTCAGGATGAAGGTTTGGATGAGTATATCGTATCAGATTCCAAGGGAAAAGATAAAGCGTAGGGCTTCCGCCCCATCTACCGCGCTGGATACTGGGTTCCTCGTCGGATCCAATGCGCATGCTACTGCATCGGCCATCATGTTCCGAAAATATCCCGTTTCCCGAAAGACTGGCGCTTCCTGAGGTAAGAGGGATCGATACCCCTTGTAATAGGGACTTTCCTTACTACCGTATTCCCGATAGATCCCGTTCCCAATTTCGATCCTGCCACCCGTGAAACTCAACACCAATTCGAACACCAAGTGGTCCCGTTCAGCTCCTACTTCGACGCATATAGGGATCGCACCCTTGACACTTTTCGTGTGGATGAAGGCGGTTCCTTTCTTCCGATGAAGATTGCCTTCTACCGTGGGCCGTTTCAGGGGACTTTCCACGAGGAAGGAGATGATATCCACAAGGTGAGTTCCGTCGTGGAGCATTTGATTGGCAAGGGAGGTAGTTCGACCAAAGTATAACCGGCCATAGATGGAAAGAAGCTTCCCATAGGTGTGGGCCCGAATTTGTTTCTGGGCGTAAAGGTAATCCAGAGAATACCGTCGTTCATGGTTTACGAGGACTTTAGTCTTTTTCGAGCGATGCAATCGTACGATCCGATGAGCATGGCCCATGGAATCCGCTAAAGGTTTTTCACACACCACTACTTTCACGTTCTTCTGGACTGCCAACTCCACATAGAAGGCGTGGGAATCAGGATGGGTGGCGATGTGGACGATCTCTGGCTGAAGGGTATCCAGCATTGCTTCCGCAGAAGGGAAGTCTGTCGGTACCTTCCAGGTTTCACTGAACTGGGTTCGTCGTACCGGGTCAATGTCGTATCCACCCACAAGACGGCAATGGGGGTTATCTACGATAGCCCCTGCGTGGGTACAGGGTTTTTCTCGGAGGGGATCGGATTCGAGTAAGCTGCCGATCCTACCAAGCCCGATGATGGCGCAGGGAATTCTCATACCTTAGATTTATATTAACCTAGTCGGCTACACGAAAGAAGGGCCCGCATAAAACTGTATCAGGTATTAGGACTTTGAAAGTCCTTCCCAACCATCTCTCTGACCCACTGGCACACTTGCATCACGATGGGTTTACAGACGGTTTCATGAACCCGCTGTTTTTCTTCTCCCGTATTGTCGATCCGTTTTAAATCTAGACCGGTGAGTTCCCCGCAGTTTATGGAACCATACTTGGAGCGGAACTTTTGCAACAATGTATCGGCTGCCTGGTAAGCAGGCGCTCGGGGATCATTCGGATCGTTGCGACCATATTTGTGTCCCAAAATGAGGATTCCCATGAGTAGACTTCCACAGATGTACCCATTCCTTCCCAACCCGCCTCCAAAGGGAGTGGCCATTCGTACCAGATCGTTGGCTTGGATGTCGAGAATCCTTGTAAGCCCGTATACGGTAGATTCCGCACAGTTGAACCCTCCCTCGCCTCCGCTATTGAAATATCGCAAGCATTCCTCGCAGGACTTATCCATACGGTATCCTCCAATTCTATTAGAATGTAGGTAGTTTTTTTCCTTTCTGTCTATCCATCGATCGGAGTTTGGATGCGGAGGTGGATTCCCTTTCGATCAGTCGAACGGGGAACCAGAGAGGAGTTTGGGGGTTTTCTCCTCGAATTAGACTGAAAAGAAGCCGAGTGGCGGCTTGCCCCAACTCGTACTT
The DNA here is from genome assembly GCA_937140905.1 of uncultured Spirochaeta sp. Taxonomy (GTDB): domain Bacteria; phylum Spirochaetota; class Spirochaetia; order DTKZ01; family DTKZ01; genus DTKZ01. The sequence goes on along the minus strand of CAKZQO010000137.1, from coordinate 12,237 downwards.
AGGAATTTCGATGGAAGTGATGGTGGGATCAAAGTACGAGCAGAGGGGCACGTTGTCGAAACCAATCACCGCAAAATCTTTTGGCACCCGTAGACCTCTTTCCGATAAAGCTTTCATGGCTCCGAAAAGCATCTGATCGTTGGCGAAAAGGATTGCTTCTGGCTTTTCCGGTAAAGATAGGAGTCGACGCATGGCCTCGTACCCACTCTCTAACGTCTGTTTTCCCTCCTGGATATATCCAGGGGTTTCCGGAAGGTTGAATTGTTTCAAAGCCTTGCGAAATCCCTCAAGCCGGTCCACCATAGTAGTAGAATAAAGGGCGCCACTTACATAGGCGATCCGATGATACCCTTTCTGAACCAGATGCTCCGCTGCTAGGATGGAAGCTTGTTCATTGTCCACTCGAACAGATGGGAATTCTTCTTCCAATCGACCAATCACCACGGTGCGTTCTTTCAGTTCACACAACAGTTCCCCGATTCGTTCCATTCCATGGAGTCCACCCGTGAAGATGAATCCATCCACGTTCTTTTCCCGCAGGATATGGATACCCCTCCTTAAGCGATCAGACGACCGATCCGTATTCTGTATGAGGACCGTGTACCCTTCCTGGTCGGCAGTGTCCTGAATACCCCGGACAACCTCCGCGTAATAGGGATTGGAAATATCGGGGACCACGGCCCCAATCGTCATTGTTCGTTTGGATAGAAGACTCTTTGCCAGAGCGTTGGGCCGATAATCTAGCTCACGGATGGCTTCCAACACTCGTTTGCGAGTTTCCTCGTTCACCTTATGGGAGCTGTTATTCAATACCCTGGAGACGGTGGTAATGGAACATCTGGCGAGTCTTGCCACATCCAGAATTGTTACCGAGTTTCTGGAAAGCACACCCATACAGTTCTCCACAAAAAATCGTAGTTTTTGGGTTGACAACCCGAATCCTTGGGTATAGTATAATGGAAAAGCTTTTCCATTGCAAGGAAAACCTTTTCCATGGCTCAAAAAGCCCGGAATGACAACGTTAGAGAAGTTAACCGTATAGGAACCAAAAACGGGACAAACAGGGCGCAGGAAAGGCAGGATGAGGAGGAAGACATGCAGGATTCCATGTATGCGTATATGAAGCCCGGTATCGTGCATTTTAAAGCATACCCAGAGGTGGCGTTGGGAGAAGGCCCCATAGTGGAAACCCTCCGGAAGATCTGTGAGGATGACTTTTGGATGGCGGTCGAAGTAGGGTGGATGAAGGACGTAAAGGTTCGCGACGAGGCTCGGATGGTGATTGCCGCTAGCCACATCACGGTGGTGTACGCGTGTCAACCCGCCATGTTTTCCCAAAAATTGAACGTGAACCATCTGGACCCAGGCGAACGAAAAAAGGCCTTGAACCAGATTCGAAACTGTATCCACGAGGCGTACCAATTAGGGTCTAGATCAGTGAACGTGTTCTCGGGGAAAGACCCTGGGGATGCTAAAAGGGAGGAAGCGAAAAAGCTTCTGATTGATTCCTTGATCCAGATTTGCGATTGGGCCAAAGAGTACGATGAGATGGAAGTGCACCTGAAGATCTTCGATCGAGACGTGGATAAGCAGTTCCTCATTGGTCCTTTCAAGGAAGCCCTCGAGATCGCTCGGGTGGTCCGGGCCCATTACCCGAAGTTCGGGCTCCTCTCCGACTTGTCCCATTTCCCCCTTTTACGGGAGGATCCTGCTGCTTCGGTAAAACTGGTAAAGGAATACCTGGTGCACTATCACATCGGCAACTGCGTGCATCCTGACAATAAACGACACTTCCTCTACGGAGACCTGCAGCCCCGATTCGGGATGGAAGAGACGGTCCTGGACACAGCGGATGTTGCAGCTTACTTCCGTACCTTGCTGGATGAAGGGCTGTTGGGAAAGGGGAAACGTCCTATCGTCAGTGCGGAAGTGAGGCCTTTACTCCATTACGAAACTTCGGAACTGGTACTGGCCAATACGAAACGAGTCTTCAAAGAAGCCTGGGCGTTGGCGTAGACCGCGTATTCCAACTGCTCGGGAAAAAACTATACATTGGGGGTGTGAATTATGAAACGGATAGGGTTGGTACTGTGGGTGTTCCTTCTTTCGGGTCTCCTTTTCGCCGAAGGAGGGAAGGAAAAGGCGGCGGCCAAGCAAAAATATCCAGAAAAACCGATCGAGGTGACCTGTCTCTTTGGAGCCGGGAGTGCGGCGGATCTAATTGCCCGGAAGTTCTCCGACCTGGCTTCCCCGATTCTTGGGGTTCCTCTCCCCGTTGTGAACCGAACAGGCGGGGGGCAATCGGTAGGGTATACCTACGTGAAGAACGCAAAGCCAGATGGATATAATGTCGTATGGACCTCTAATGGGTTAATCACTGCTTACTATCAGGGGAATATTGACTTCAAGCAGGATGCCTTTCGATCCATCGCGCGGATCTCCTACGAACCCGTGAGCTTTGCCGTGAAGTACGATGCCCCCTGGAAGGACATCAACGAGTTCGTGGATTACATCAAAAAGAATCCCGGGAAAGTGCGAATCGGAAACTCGGGGGTAGGCACCTTTACCCATCTAGCAGCGGCCGCATTGGAAGACTTTGCCCAATCCCAAGTGGTCCATGTGCCCTTTGGCCGGGGGTTGGCTTTTGCAAGCCTATTGGGAGGGCAGATCGAAGCTAGTTCCCAACTTCCTTCCGAAGTGATGGCTCAGTTTGAGGCGAAACAAGTACGGATCATTGCCGTAACCAGCAAGGAACGGGTCAAATCCATTCCCGAAGTACCTACCCTCATGGAGAAGAAGATTCCCATCGAACTGATCCTTTGGAGAGGGTTGGCGGTGCCCAAGGGAACACCAGATGACGTGGTGGCAGTGTTAGAGGCGGCAGCGAAAAAGGTAGTGGAGAGCGAAGAGTTCAAGAAATTCTGTGATCAGATGAGTATTATTCCCGCCTTCCTGCCTGCGGCTGAAATGGATAAGTTTGTCGATGCGGATGAGAAGTTCACGGGTGCTTTGATGAAGAAGATCGGAGCAAGCAAGCGCTAACCGGAAACACTGTTTCTAAAGTTTTCGCTGGCTGTGCTTGAGTCTATGCTTACGGTGTAAAAGCTGTAATTGGGAATAGGCTTGACAGGGGAAGCAAAGGCTTCCCCTGGAATAAGCCCAGTGGAACAAGCTGGAATAGGAGTGCTTTCCCATGAAGAAGGAGCGGTACTTTTCCGTACTGGTACTAGGACTCTGTGCGTTCTGGTTCCTCAACAGTCGTAGCATCCCCCCCGCCACTATGCCTGGAGCGCCCGGACCGAAATTTTTCCCGTACCTGGTAATGGGATGTCTAGCGGTTTTTGCTCTTATTCAATTGGCCCTATCCTTTCGGAGTCCGAAGATTCCGACGTCCACACCCGTATCCATTCCTACTCTTTCGCCGTTAGAGGGCAAAGTGGAAGAAAGGGATGAGACCGAGGAAGGGCAGGAAGGTGGATGCGTGGATCCAGATGATCTTGTTCCAGATCGTAGATCTCTCATTGCTGCCTTTCTCTTGATTCTCCTATACGTAGTGGGAATCGATCTAGTGGGTTTCTATCCCGCGACAATCCCCGCAGTGTTCTTTGGACTACTCATCGCGATGAAAGGGAAGACTCCTTGGCACAAGCTAGTACTACCTACTGCCCTAATCACGGTAGCTGTGTATGGGGTATTCACCTTTGCCCTGAAGGTGAACCTCCCAGCAGGGAAGCTTTGGTAAGGGGGATGGGATGAACATGGTTCTAGGAGCCTTTGCTCAGGTTTTAAGCGTAAAGATGCTTCTCATCATGATCTTAGGATCCTTCGTGGGGATCGTGTTTGGAGCGATTCCCGGATTGACTTACTCGATGGGGATCATCCTGCTTCTTCCCCTTACGTTTCATCTCCCCCCTTTGATGGCAGTAACCCTCCTCCTAGGTGTGTATATCGGAGGTATGACGGGAGGTTCGGTTTCCTCCATCCTGCTGGGAATCCCCGGAACACCCTCTGCGGCGGCCACATGTCTGGATGGTTTCCCCCTTTCCAAGAGGGGGATGGCAGGAAAAGCTCTTGGTACGGCTTTAATTAGTTCGATTTTTGCCGGCCTTTTGAGTGTTGCTACCCTCATGGTGGTAGCCCCCATCGTGGCGAAATTCGCTTTGAAGTTTGGCCCTGCGGAAATATTCTCCCTCGTTTTCTTTGGATTCTCTACCATCTGTGGAATCTCGATGGGGAATGTACTGAAGGGATTGATTTCAGGATTTATTGGCCTTTTGTTCACCACGATTGGGATCGATCCCGTGATGGGAATGTCCCGGTATACCTTTGGTATAGGGCAACTCATTTCTGGGGTAGACCTTCTGGCCTTTATGATCGGGATGTTTGCCATACCCCAGGTGATCAAGATTCTATCCGTAGACGAATCTTTGCTTACCCGTAAGATCAGCGCGAAGGTTTCTACCCAGTACCCAAGCCTACAAGAGTTGAAGCGGATGTTTGGCCTGATGGTGAAATGCGCCTTCATCGGTATTGGAATCGGGGCTATTCCTGGAACAGGAGGGCCCATTGCCGCTTTCCTAGGGTATGATCAGGCAAAACGGAAGACAAAGAATAATGAGCCTGCCTTAGAAGGGGTCGCGGGTCCGGAGTCTGCCAACAATGGGGTCACGGGGGGCGCGTTGATCCCCATGCTGACCTTGGGAATTCCGGGAGACCCCGCGACCGCTATCCTCCTTGGGGCCTTACTGATCCATGGGCTGAAACCGGGGCCCATGCTCTTTACCCAGCACGCGGATTTCATCTATGGGATGTACGCTGCCCTTATCGTGATTCATCTGATCGTCCTGCTGATGCAGGGATTTGGAATCCAGCTTTTCGTAAAGGTTCTCAACTTTAGAAAGTCCTACCTGTATACCACGATCCTAGTTCTATGCACGATTGGTGCTTTTGCGGTGAATAACAACGAGTTTGATATCTACGTGATGGTCTTTGCCGGGTTCTTGGGTTATTTCCTCTTGAAGTTTGGTTTTCCCGTTGCTCCCACGGTTCTCGCCCTCGTGTTGGGACCACCAATGGAAGAGAATTTCCGAAGGGCTTTGATCCTGTCCCAAGGGAATTTTTGGATTTTCCTCCAGAGCCCCATCAGTTGGTTCTTTTACTTGGCAACGATTTTCGTGCTAGTAGGGCAGGTCCGTAGATCTTTACTGGCAGCGAAAGTGAGAAAAGGTTCATGAGAAGGATCGTTCTAGGCTTACAGTGGGTGGTGTTCCATGCAGGGGTGATCGTTTCTGCCCCGGTGGTGCTAGGGGCAGCTCTGCAATTGTCTACCGCCCAAACAGCGGCATTGATGCAACTATCCTTCTTCATTACCGGGTTGGGAAGCCTGCTACAGTACCTCGTAGGACACAAACTTAGCCTATTGGAAGGAGTAGCCCCCCCCTGGTGGGGAGCCTTTATTGGGTTAGCTATAGTAGGAACGGCATCGGGAAAACCGATTGAGGTTATTCGGACTGATATCGAGGGTGGAATGATCCTCGCAGGCCTCTTCCTGACGATCCTAGGGTTCAGCGGAATCATCCAGAAACTGGGGAAGCACATCACTCCCCGGATTACGGGAATTATGCTCTTTCTCTTCGGGGTGCAGGTTGGCGGAGTGGGAATCAAGAGTTTGGTTACCAACGGAGGGATGGAACTCCTTTTGGGAGGGTTGGCCCTTCTATGTATCCTGTTCCTTCTATTCCGAAAAGAGGTTTTTCTTTCCCAGAGTGCCATTCTGCTAGGGGTGCTCGTGGGATGGGCTGCATACCTTGCGCTAGGCGTATCCAAGAAGCCAACCCTGGAAATGAATACAGTGCTTTCCCTTCCTCCCCTGTTTCTCTGGGGTAAACCTACCTTCGATCCAAGCACTGCGTTCTCTCTTTGTGTTTTAGGGCTACTCCTCGTATTGAACGTGGTGGGTAGTATCAAAGCGATGGAGGGCGCCTTGGGAAAAGAAGTCCCCGTTCGTTCGTATGACAGGGGATTGTCGGTGACAGGACTTACCTGCGGGATCGCTGGAATTACCGGAGGGATTGGAACAATTCCCATGGCTATCTCCGCAGGTCTTGTTTCGGTAACGGGGAGGGAAACTCCAAAAGCCTTTCTTATTGCCTCGATCCTTTACATGGTATTCGGTTTAGTGGTACCGTTGGGAACCCTATTGAGTAGCATTCCCCTATCCCTTGCAGGAGCTGTGCTTCTCGTCTCGGTATCCTCCCTCATTGCCTTTGGAGTCCGAGGAATGACGGCCGAACCGCTAGGGAAGCGTGAAAGTTTGATCGTAGGGCTAGGACTTCTCACGGGAATAGGGATTCTTTACTTGCCCGCGGAACTTTGGAAGGGCGTTCCCTTCTGGGCTAGGGGGTTTGTCAGTAATGGAGTCATTATGGGCACGATCCTGACGATCCTTCTGGAACATGGGATCCTTTCTAGAAAGGTAATAGTTGGTCATTAGGCCATTCTATAGAAACTTAATTGTTTGGAGGTAAGCATATGCCAAGAAGATTCAGTTGGAACATCGCAGAGAAGAGCTTCGATGAAGTGGCGGAACAACTGAAGAAGACCGATGTGATCATGATCCCCATGGGATCCAATGAGAAGCACGGTGCGCACGTAGTGTTGGGGACCGATACCTTTACTACGATGGGGGTAGTGCAGGTAGCAGCCGAGTTGGCTAAGGTCATGTATACCCCGATTATCCCCGTGGGATACTCACCCCATCACATGGGAGAAGTGAACACGGGATCCGGAACAATGACCCTTTCGGGGAACACGTATCGAGCGGTGGTGTACGATTTGGCCATGAGCATGATCTACCACGGTTTCAACAAGATCGTGTTCGTCAGCCACCACGGCAGTAACTCTAAGGTGATCGACGATGTGCTGCGGAAGATTCGGTACGAGACAGGCTGTTTCGTGTGCTGGTACAAGACCCCCACTGAACGGAACTACTCGATCGTAGGGGGCATCATGGAAGGACCGCCAGAGGAAACCCCGGGTTGGCACGCCGGTGAGCTGGAAACCTCGACTGTTTGGGCCTGGGATGAAACCCTCATCGACATGGACAAGGCGAAACAGGATCGCACCCACGCGCCTCGCTATATGGGTCCCAAGTTTTCCAAGAAGGATGGTTCAGGGGATGTGAGTTTCATGGGTTCGGAGAACATCTGGGTTCCCATGGAGCACCATGAGTATAGCGATACCGCCACCATCGGGAATCCTTTCCGGGGAACCAAGGAGAAAGGGCAGAAGTACTTCGATATGGCCGGGAAGGCTCTAGCGGCGTTCCTGGAAGAAGTAAAGAAGTGGGATATCAAGGTTCCCTTGGAAGCCCGAATGTTCAAGAACAGAGCGTAATTCCTAAAAAGTATCTTTTAGTTCCCTCCTCACGAGGGGAGGGAACCTTCGATTTAAATGGAATACGAAACATGAGGGGAAAACGGATCGCCATCATTGGTACCTATGACACCAAAGCTCTTGAAATGGAGTACGTGGCCGAAAGAATCGCTTCCTATGGGCACGAGGGAATTCTCATCGATGCGGGTCCGTTGACCGAAGAGGGAGCAAAAGTCCAGTACTCGAATCGGGAAGTGGCCCGGAGAGCTGGCTGGGAGTTAGAGCGATTGGTGAAAGAAGGAAACCGGGAAACCATCATGGCTGCCATGGCGGATGGTGTGGGGGCGATCCTTTTAGAGCTGTTTGGTTCAGGTTCTCTCGAGGGAGCGATCGGTATGGGGGGCAACCAAGGATCCTCCATCGCTGCCATGGCCATGCGTAAGTTACCCATTGGCTTCCCCAAAGTGCTGGTATCCACGGTAGCTTCAGGAAATATTCGTCCCTACGTAGGGGAAACCGATTTGATGGTGATGTTCTCCGTATCCGATCTAGTGGGAGGCCCGAACCCGGTAAGCCGGTCTATCCTGGGGAATGCCACCGCCGCAATCGTAGGGATGGTGGAGCGGGGTGAGCCGATTCGCATTACCGAAAGGTCCCGAACCGTTGCGTTGACAGCGTTGGGTAACACGGAGGCGGCTGCCTCGAGGATCTCCAAGATCCTGAAGGAAAAGGGATACGAAGTGATTACTTTCCACGCCTCGGGAGCGGGGGGCAGTGCCCTGGAAGATTTGATCGAACAAGGGGTGTTTGGAGGAGTGATCGATCTCACGACTCATGAGTTGGTAGAGGAAGTGGTAGGGGCAGGGGCCTATGTGCCCGTGAAACCTGGCCGCCTTACAAAGGCTGCCGCGAAAGGTATACCGTTGGTAGTCTCTTTGGGCGGTCTAGAGTACCTCTGTTTTGGTCCGAAGGAAACGATACCCCCCCGCTTACGGAAGCGAAAAATTTACATGCACAATCCGTTGAATGCTAATGTGAAGGCTTCTTCGACAGAGATGAAAAAGGCTGCCTACGAATTGGCAAAGAGATTGAATCGAGGAAGGGGACCAGTGGAGGTGTTGATACCCTTGCGGGGTTGGTCCATCTATGGAGCGCCCGGAGGCCCCCTGTATGAACCAGAAGGGAACGCAGTATTGCTTAGAACCTTGAAAAAAAAGTTGAAACCATCCATCCCGATTAGGGAGTTGGATACCCATATTAACGACCCGGCGTTTGCCGATGCTTGTGTGGATGCTTTACTTCGAATGATGGAGAAAAGAGGATGAAACGAGAAACGATCCTTTCCTACTATCGGGAAGAATTGTCCCGGTACTCCCGTATCGCTTTTGAACGAGGTCTGGTAGGAGGAACGGGAGGGAATTTGAGCTTACGAATTCCAGATACGGATACAGTACTGATCACTCCCACGGGAATCTCTCTAGGGGAAATCGAACCTGCCATGAATGTGTTGGTGGATCTGGAAGGGAATATTGTGGAATCTCCCTTAGGATACAAGGGGTCCAAAGAAACGACGTTCCATCTTTCCGCCTATAGACTCAGACAGGACGTACTGGCTATCGCGCACCTTCATCCACCCTACGCGACTGCCTATTCTTGCACCGGGAATCCCCTTCCCCTTGCCACAGTATCCGCGCGAGTGATCCTCAAGTCTGTCCCCTGTATTCCCTGTTTCAATCCAGGATCGAAAGAATTGGCAGATAGTGTAGCAACGGCCCTAAAAGCGGAGCCAGGGGTCAAGGCTCTCCTGATGCAAGACCATGGTATCCTGGCCTTGGGAGCCGACATGAACGGGGCTTTCCATACGGCAGACCTGGTTGAGCATACGGCTCAAGTAGCGTATATCTTGAAAGGGATTCAGGGGTAGAATCCTAAAGAATCATCGAGTGCAGAGGAGGAATACCATGGCAAAGAACGAAAAGAAGTATAAGATTCCCAAAACAATGAAAGCGTGGGTGCTAGGGAACAAGGAAGAGGTAAAATTGGTGGAAAAACCAGTACCCCACCCGGGTCCTGCGGAAGTGTTGATCCATGTGGATGCCGTAGCCATCTGCGGCACCGATATCGAGATACTCGAACGGGGACTTCCCGCCATGGTGGAAGGGGGGTTGCCGTTCAACAAGAACCTTACCATCGGTCATGAGTACATGGGTACTGTGGTGGAGCTAGGTTCCGGGGTAGATGAGTTTAAAGTGGGAGACCGCGTGGCTGTGGAGGTGCATGCCGGTTGCGGGAGGTGTGAACGTTGTCGGGAAGGGATGTACACAAGCTGTTTGAACTATGGCTTAAACTACGGGGACAAGAACAAAGGGCATAGGGCCAATGGGTTCACCACTGATGGAGGGTTCGCCGAATTTGCCATAAACCATATCAATACTCTTGTCCATGTACCGGACGATATGACGGACGAAGAGGCGACCCTTATCGTTACCGCGGGGACTGCCATGTATGGGATAGATGTTCTCGGAGGATTGATCGCGGGGAAAAGCCTTGTGGTAATGGGACCAGGTCCTATCGGATTGATGGCGGTAGCGGTAGGGAAGGCTCTAGGAGCGGATCCCGTGATCCTAACCGGCACTAGGGATGAACGGTTGGAACTGGGGAAGAAGTTAGGTGCCGACTACGTGATCAACATTCGTAAGGACGACCCTATTCCAAAAGTGAAGGAGTTGTGTGGTGGGTATGGAGCTCACTACATCATGGAGTGTTCGGGAGCGGTAACCGCGCTGAATGACGCGTCCAAGATGATTCGCCGGGGAGGAAGGATCTGTCTTGCCGCTTTCCCGCCCGAACCTGTGATGGTAGACGTACCAGCTCTAGTGAGAAACAACGTGTATATCTTTGGAATCCGAGGAGAAGGACAAAGCGCTACTCACAGGGCTGCTTCCCTGATGGCTCAGAAGAAATTCGACGCAAAGCCCCTGGCAACCCACACCTTCCCCTTAGAGGAACTACCTACCGCCATTAAGTACGCCCGAGAACGGATCGAGGGAGCCATCAAAGTGGTGGTAAAGAACAAGAAACTGGAGCCCGTATCGTAAGAATATGATACTTTTTTGTCGATACTAGAGGGGATGGTAGACCTGGACATAGAGAAAGCCATGCGAGAACTCCCTGTCATCCCGGACGTGGCGATGAAAATCGTGGGGATGGCAGAGGAGAGCATGGATCTTTCCTTTGGGCAGTTGGAAGATCTGATCAAGCTAGACCCAATCCTTTCGGCAAAGATCCTGAAGGTGGCCAACTCAGCCCTTTACGCCCGACAACGAGAGATCACTAGCTTGAAAATGGCCATATCCCTCATAGGGTTCAAGACTATCAAAAGCCTGGTTCTATTGATCAGCGCTGCAAATTTATTTCCTAAGTACCGTAAAACCCAATTCTATAAAATGTTCTGGCGCCATTCCCTCTATTCCGCGTTCACCTCCAAGCGCCTAACCCTGTTGAACTCTACGAAGGACTGGGCAGAGCAGCTGTTCTTGACGGGATTGTTTCATGACATCGGTCAGATTGCCCTATACAATACGGATCCCGCGGGGTATGAACGGATCCTTAAGCGCCGGCAAGAGGAGAACCTCCGGATACGAATGCTGGAACAAGAGTACTTCGGTACCACCCATACCGAGGTAGGGGCCGAAGTGTTGACTCGGTGGAACTTTCCTCCCTTGTTCGTGGAAGTAGCCCTTTTCCATGGAAAGGATGTGGTGACCTCGGCCAATCGGAAATGGATTGCCATCGTATCCATGTCGGATATACTGGCAAACGAGTTCGAAGGGTTCCCATTACCTTCCGAGAAAGAATCCGTGCTCCGCGAGTTGTCCCAGACGATTGCCCTTAGGATGGAAGATCTAGAGGCTCTCAGGAAAGATTTCCTTAAGACCTTGAAGGAAGATCCCCTATACCGAGAGTGCGAACAATTGTTCCAACTTGGTTAAGGAGCGAGCAAGCGCTGGATTTTCTGGGACACTCCTAGTTGCAGTTGCAGGCTCCAGTAGTCTGGAGTAGAACTAGGAAATGCACCACTCCCGTACACACTACAGTAAAGGACAGTAGAGTCCAGGGTAAGTTCTGCTCGGAGGATCCCTTCCAGGTAAAACTTGTTCTCCGGTGAGGAAGAGAAAGATTTTTCCCTATACAGTCCTGCTAGAGTTTGAAGAACAAACCCCAGTACCTTTCCTCCTCCTAAGGGAAGGTAAGTAGATCCGAGGGGGCCTGCTTTTACCACGAACACTCCATCCGGGGCGTAGTACCGTTCAGGATCCGGGTGTTTCTCCGCGTGCTCGAATACCAGGACAGTGGAAAGACCCAAGGTAGTCCAGGGAACGTCGGCTACATGGAAATAAAGAGAGGTATCCTGTAGGACTGTGCTCTTTCGGTTTCCATCCGAAAGGAACGAAAAGGATCCATAGGTGCGAGAGTAGATCTGGGTCAACCCATACCGGGCATCAAAGGAGAAGGGTTTCTGCAGGGTAAGTTCTATTTGGTTCTTTGCTACGTTGGGTCTACCGGGAATGAATGTGTCCCGTTCTCTTCCATACGTGTAGGAAGGGAGGATGGTGAGATCCTTGATCGAAATACGGGCATCCAATCCTACATTGGGGAACCCTTTGTAGGTAGATAAGAACCAGGGAACGCTAGGAGTACCCGTATCGGTATATCCTCCAGGGTTGTCATAGGTAGTCGTTGCCACGTCAATCCCTAGCCGCGGAGTGAAACCCATATGCAGATCGTAGAAGTCTAGAGGAACACTGAAAACCAACGTGTGGAGTTGATGAGTGGACGCGGTATCCCAGAGAGTCTGTTTGT
>CAKZQO010000136.1 GCA_937140905.1 uncultured Spirochaeta sp. | reverse complement strand
AAGCGAAACGCCTCAACGAGACTCTTGTCTCGTTGAACAAGGCAGTTTCCGGGACCTTTGGGGTTGCGGGGGTTAAAGCGGCGATGGATCTGGCTGGGTACATAGGAGGAGTTCCTCGAAGACCATTAAAGGAACTTACCGATGCCCAGAGAGAATCCCTTAAAAACACATTGAAAGACTTGGGTTTTCTCAAATAGGGGGAGACATGGAACGTTTGAAGGATCGAGTGGCCATTGTTACGGGTTCTGCCCGGGGTATGGGAAAGGCAATTGCCGAAGGATTGGCTAGTGAAGGGGCCTGGGTGGTAATCTGTGATATTTTGGAAGGCGAAATCCAAAATACCGTTACCGAGTTGGAGAACAAAGGGCACAGAGCGATGGGGCTCAAGGTGGATGTAACAAACAAGACTCAAGTTCAACAGATGGTCCAGGAGGTGAAAAAGGCTTGGGGTAGAATCGATATTCTAGTGAATAACGCGGGTGGAGCCCTCAATACCCCGCACCTTCTTCACGAGATAGAGGAAAAACACTGGGATCTAGTGTTGAACGTAAACCTGAAGGGAGCCTTCTTCTGTTGCCAAGCCATTATCCCTGTGATGGTAGAGCAGGGAGGGGGAGCGATCGTGAACATTTCAGCGTTGGCCGCCCATTATAGAGCTTCTCTCGCTGGAGTGCAGTATACGGCCGCTAAGGCCGGCGTAGAAGGCTTGACGCGACAACTGGCTTGGGATTGGGGGCCCAAGGGAATCAGGGTAAATGCCGTTGCCCCTACGGTTACCATGACGGGCGATCGGGTAAAAGGTCTTTGGGAGCAGAAGGACGAAGAGGAAAGACAGAGAACCCTTTCCCAAATACCATTACGACGGTTGGGGACTCCCCAAGAGGTGGCAGCAGCGGTAGTGTTCCTTGCTTCGGATGAGGCAAGCTACATTACCGGAATTTGTCTAGACGTAGTGGGGGGTAGGTACCTTCGATAGAGAGTAAGGGGAGATGTAAATGAAATATAAAGTGCTCCTGCCTCAACCCATCGAAGAAGAGGCAAGAAAGATCCTGGAGGAAAATGATCTGGAAATCATCCAAGCACCGGATCCCAAACCAGAAACCGTGGCTCCTCTTATGAAGGATGTCCATGCCATCGTTTTGCGAACAGGGATCCAAATAACGAGGGATCTGCTGGAACGGGCAGAGCAGTTGTTGACCATTTCTCGTACCGGTGGAGGGGTGGACAACGTAGATTTGGTCGCTGCCACTGAAAAGGGAGTGATCGTCACCTCTAGTCTAGGAGCCAACACTTCTTCGGTGATCGAACATGCTCTGACCTTAATACTTGCTTTATCCAAACAACTGTTCCTGATGGACAGGGAAGTCCGAAAGGGTAACTTCGGGATCCGATACAAAAACTTACCCAGAGATCTACAGGGTAGAACTCTGGGAGTATTGGGCTTTGGTCGTATTGGGTCTGGTCTGGCCCAGATTTGCCATCGATCTTTTCAAATGACGATACTGGCCAACGATGACTACCTGCCGGAGGATGCAAAGAACACCTACCGTTCATGGGTTACCTTCACATCGAAGGAGGAACTCTTTCGAAGATCCGATATCATTACCATACACATACCGTTGACAGAGGAAACGAAAGGGATCGTGAACGGTTCCCTTTTATCCCTCATGAAGCCGGATGCCTTTCTCATTAACACTTCCCGGGGAGGAGTGATCAACGAAAAGGATTTGATCGAAGCCTTACAGAAAAAAGTTCTTGCAGGAGCCGGCTTGGATGTGTTCGAGCATGAACCTATAGAACCAGACAACCCCCTTCTAAAAATGGAGAACGTAATCCTTACTCCTCATTCCGCTGCCTTGACAAAGGAATGCGTGGTTCGGATGGCGGTTGCGGGGGCGGAACGAGTCGTCGCTTTGTTGAATGGACGGAAGCCAGAGCATATTGCGAATCCCGAGGTTTTAAACCAGGAAAAGTGGAAGAAATATTTTAAAGGGTAGTACCCTCGATAGAAAAATTAGTATTTTAGTAAGAAAGGTTGTAGGGAGGATCTTATGAAACCGATAGCACTGGGATGGGACCCAAATGCAAAAGAGATGAAAGAAGC
>CAKZQO010000135.1 GCA_937140905.1 uncultured Spirochaeta sp. | reverse complement strand
AGATGCAGTAAATGCAATAATACGTTATCTTTATTCCTGGTTTGGGCGTGAAGCCATCCCCACTATGCCTCCTAAACGTAATGAGCAGGAACCTGTATTTAAACAGCAACTTCAATACATAGATAGTGCTGTAGAGGATTTTATATCCAGATATCCCCAACGTGACAAAGCTTTTGATTGTATAGGTTATCTAACTCTACGAAGCAAGTATGCAGGTGAGAGGATATTGAGGAGCATTTACAATCGTTCTTCATTGCAAGCATCTGCCTTGGAGTACTTGAGACTGAAAGGTGTAATTTTAGGTGAACCTCCAAGGAGGATTGAAGATTTCATAGCGTTCTGGAATGAAGTGCAACGTAAACGTCTGGATGACTTTCGTTATATCAGCAGTGAATTCAAATTTTTAATCACTGTGGATCTTTTCCCCGCTTCGCTGGAAAGATCTATAGAAAGACTCAAAGCTATCACTGATAGTATTTTTCTTGATGCGGATCAACAGAGAGCCATCCAAATACAGAGAATCTTGGAAACTGCACTAGAGTTATGTAACCAAACTGCCTTTGAAGAGAAGGAGCGCCTCTGCATTCAAATTGGGAATCGATGTCAAGATCTACTGAGGGAGATTGAGACGAGTCCAACCAAGATCTCAGTGGAGGAAATGTACCCGCTTGTAAAAAGTATTCAGTCGAAAATCAAAACTTATCTGGAACAACTTTACGAGACTTCAACGCCTCAACTAAATCTGCGCTTGCCTGTTGAAACCTACACACCTGACAATAGTCGCTCCATAGAAGCGCAAGTTGTAGTTAGTAATCGAGCAGGATGTAGCCCAGCAGAAGCAGTGGAATTGGTCGTTCAAGCATATGAAGAAACATTCTCTGTCAAACTGGATGGATCTTTACGTGGAGAGGAGCAACGTATCTTAAAAGTGCCGATCCAGCTAAGTGAAGAGGCTCTCTTTGCACAAGCTTTTTCATTACCTATTTATGCTCATTACCGCACACGGTCTGGAGAAATTCAACAAACACCCGTCGCTAGTTTTTCAATTCGGTTATGTTCTGAGCAAGAGTTTGAAGAAATTAAAAATCCCTATGCCCCGTATGCTGAAGGTGGAATTGTGGGAGAACCTACAATGTTTTTTGGCCGCGATGACTTGATTGAAAATGTAGCTGGGGTACTTGAAGCATCGCGTAGCCAGAGTAAATGTGTGGTAATCTACGGGCAAAAGCGCGCTGGTAAATCATCTATTCTTTATCACCTCAAAGCGAGATTGAAAGCAAAAGATGATTTACTCGTTCTTGATATGGGAAATATCGGGGCAATCCTGGATGAACACTCGAAAGTTCCTTTTCTCTATCAGATTCTCTGGATGATTTTAAAAGAGTTAAGAGACGCTATCGAAGAGAAAGTAATGGAAGGCAGGAATCCATTAGACGTTTCATTCCCCACGGATCTAGAGTTTTATCAACATCCCAGTCCGTTAGTGTTCTTTAGGGATAACTTTGAGCGTTTTCATCGAGCAACTGCCAGAATCTCTGGCTGGCAAAGGATGCGAGTCATTCTTTTGATTGACGAATTTTCATATGTATATGGATATATTATGAACGGGTTGATTCCAGAAACGTTTATGAAAAATTGGAAAGCGCTTTTACAAGATAACTTTTTCAACGCAGTACTAGTTGGTCAAGATGTCATGCCCAAGTTCAAACAACGCTTTCCGAATGAATTTGGGACAACACAGGATGAGAGAGTGACTTATCTCAGGAGAGAGGATGCTATTCGACTGATTGACGAACCGATTCGGATAGGAGGACGCCTTGGAGAAAGCCGTTATCGCGAGCGCGCCATTGAGCGTATTCTTGAGTTAACAGCAGGGAGCCCTTTTTATATCCAGATTCTATGCAATCGGCTTGTAGAGTATATGAATCGCAAACGGGCTAGTCTTGTTACAGAGGCGGATGTAGAACAGGTGAAAGACGAGTTGATTCGAGGTGTCAATGCATTAGGTAAAGACAAGTTTGATAATTTGATTAACTCTGGAGATACATCCCCCGATGCAATTAACGATGAAGATGTGTTAAAGGTCCTTATCTCAATCGCAGAAAATAGTCGAACGGGACCTTGTAGTCGAAACAACATTCCATGTGAGACAAAAACACCCGTTGACGAGATTCTTGAGGACTTGGTTCGGCGCGATGTCTTGGAACGAGAACGAGGACAGTATTACTCCATTCGTGTTGGTTTGTTTAAAGAATGGCTGCTTGCGCATCGGTGAGGTAACAATGATAAAGTGTAACGTTGTTAATCCTTTCAGTGATTATGGCTCCATAGTGTATGGCGAACGTTTTATAAACCGACGTGATGGCATTCAAACTGTTGAGAATCGTGTTATTAGACCAAGTGAACCTGGGAATCTGGCAATTATTGGTGATTGTCGCATTGGAAAGAGTAGTCTAGTCTACCATTCCATTATGATGCGCAAGAATGAGTTGTTAAAAGAAAAGCGCATTCCGATTTGGATCAATCTAGCAACTTTTGATCAGGCGTCAACATTCTTCCGAGCACTTGTTACAAGTAGTTATGATGAGATGGAGAGCCTAGGATGGTTAACTGATATGATCAAGTTGACTGCAGACCGTGCGCTTCAGGATGAGGTGTCCTGGAGTGAAGGTTACGGGCGGATTCAACGGTATTTTGAGAAAGTTCGCCAGGCCGGAATGCGTATCATTATTATTTTAGATGAGTTTGATCATGCGCGTTATCTCTTTAAGGGAGATGTTTCAGGTTTCCAAGGGCTTCGTGAACTTTCTTATCGCCCTGAATGGCGAGTTACTTTCATTACCACATCTCGAAGGTCTCTCAAGAGTATTGAATTGCAGACAAAAGCCATTTCAACACTAGAAGGTATTTTCCAAAACCATTATCTTGGTATGTTTGATGAAAGGGCGCTTGAGGAGTATTTCGCACGTTTATCATCATCCTGTGGTATCAATATAACGCCACAGATTAAAGAAGGAATTCTGTTTCATTGTGGCGGTCATCCCTACCTCCTTGGAATGTTAGGATACGAGATAATCGAACTGTTTCGGGAAACTAACACAGTTAATGTAAACCAAGCAGTTAAACGAGTGGAACAATCTTTCATTCACCATTATGAACATATGCTTGATGTGCTTAATGAGGATGGAAGCCTAGGGAAGGTTCTGCAGATCCTCTTTGGACCAGTTATTGATGCTCACCCTACTGATGCCGAAGAATTACAAAGATATGGCCTTATTCACCCCACTTCTCAGGGGAATTATATGGCATTTTCCGAGCATTTTCAAACCTACCTAAAAATGATTGGCCGCCGAGTTGATTTATGGCCTTTATGGAGAGAAACCGAAATTGCTTTACGGCGACTTGTTACAGAAAAGATGGTCAACCAATATGGTGAACAATGGGTTGACAAGTTGTCCAAGGCGAGGCCCAATTTAAAGCCAATTTTAGAAAGGTGTGCGGAAGCACAACAGAAGGAAGAAAATAATTTTGGGAGCAGAGCGTCACAAAATTTACTCGATTTTACTTACCCTCGAGATTTGTTCGATATCATCTTTGCAGAATGGGCGATGTTTAAAGATATTTTAGGCAAAGATAAAAATTATTGGGATCAACGTGCTCAATTACTATCCAAAATAAGAAATCCTCTAGCCCATAATCGAGAGCAATCACTTTACGATTATGAACGAAAGATAGCTGAAGGTTATTGTAGAGAAATAGTTAGTATTATAACCTCTTCCAAAAATCCGAAATAGGCTTTTTTAGAGAAAAAGAGGGGTCGAATCATCACTCTATCGGAGAAAGGGAGTTCCAATAGCCTCCTAGTTATCCTCTTGCAGCATTAGATCGAACGTCGGGAGAACAAGCAGTTAGGTCGGCGACTGGTACGAAGCGAACGGGAGCCACAGAAAACCCTCATCCCCTTCGACTTCACCTTTAACCCGCGGATCCCCAAACCCCAGATCAGGGAGCTCTCCCTCTGTCACCTCCTGGATCAAAAGGCAAATCTGTTCCTCCTAGGCCCGAGTGGTGTGGGTAAGACCCACCTTGCCCATGCTCTCGGACACGAAGCATGCCGTAGGGGTTATGAGGTGCTGTTCCGCCGTACCGCCTCCCTGTTCCACGGGATCGCCTCTGAAGATCTGGATGGTTCCCGAGCCCGAACCCTCAAAACGATCTTTCAAATGGCTCTTAAGCGAAGCGGAACAATCCAAGCTTTATGAGCTGAATTGCGGACGCTACGAACGCTGCTCTACGATCTTCACTAGTAACCGAGATTTTTCTGAGTTGTCCTTGGTGTTTACTCTCCGTGCTCATGGGCTCTACGATAATGGATCACATTGTTCACCATTGGATCAAACTAGTGATTGAGGGAAGGATCTATCGAGTGAACTCTTTTGTGAATCGACAGCAATCGTTGACGTCCGAATCTTGGAAGTCTTAACCTTAACTTACGGGAGAGGGTCACAAGAACTGACGTAACTGGGTCAGAATGAGTGACTGATGATATTGGGGATGGCATTTTAAAAACCAGCCCCAAACTTTGTGTTGACATTTGGGCTCATATTACTCTTCTAAGACAAGAATCTTTAAAATCCGAAATAGACTCTTTCTTCCCCTGAACCTTTTTAAGTAGTACAAAGGAACGTCTCGTTTACCACCCTTTCCGTAAACGCTCTACCTTTTCGATCTTGTTCAAAACCTTAGCGCATTCTTCCCATCCTACAGGATCCTCCACTTTCTCGTAGCGCTTATCAAACGGATTCTTTTTCGGGAGGCGGTCCAATTCCTGCTTGGCCTTTTCCAGTTCTCCAAGGGCAACATCGATCCACACGTCTTCCAAAATATCTGGGATATTGCCGAACAGATCGTGAATGCCCTTTAACCGGTCCGCTAACACCCGGTGCACCCGATCCTCCACAGAATCCGCGTACCGTAGGTTGAGGATCTTCACTGAGGCTCGTTTCTGACCAATTCTTTGGATCCGTCCCTTTCGTTGTTCCAGTTTGGTAGGGTTCCAGGGGAGGTCGATATTGATGAGGGTTCCCAATGACTGTAGGTTCAGCCCTTCGCTAGCGGCGTCTGTACCTACCAGAATCGTGAGTTCTTCCGCTTTTACCATTCGTTTCAGTTCCTCCCTTTCTCTAGGGATTGTACGGCCTTGCTGAAACAACATAGACTTTCCCGACCCTGCGTACAACCCGATGGGAATATCCTGGAAAACCTTGGTAAGCTTTGAGGCCACCCAATAGGCAGTATCGTAGTATTGGGAGAATAGGATGCACCCTTCCTCTGCCCACCCCTCTTGGGTTAGGTATCGAAGGATTACTTCCCCTTTGGGATCTTCCTCCGTGGCGCTCTCTAATAATTTCTTGCATCGATCTAAGTGGGAAACTTCCTCCGGAGTAAGGGGATACAACTCAGAGAGGGAATCAGAACGATCCTCGTCAATCCCGTCTAGAGACAGTTCCGCATCCTCTTCTTCATACACCCTACCAATGGTTGTCTCTACCATCCTTATTACCGTGTTACGGCCTGCTTCGATGGAACTCCCGATACGTCGTAACAAGAGAGTTTTCAAGAATCCAGAACCACGGATTCGTTTCGAGAGGGCTAAACAGAACGCTTCCGCTTCCTGGTAAGCTTCGGCTAAATACCCGGTAATAGGGATGGGTTCATCCTCACCGTATAGGTCAACCGTAATGCGCGCTAAATAGGGTTCTTTGGTAGTAGGGTTAATCGTCTCCTCCAGATACTTTCGGGTACGTCGCACGATACACCGTAAAAAGGGAGAATGATTCTCAAAAAACACGGAACAAAGAAGGTTGGCCTTCGTCTGTGTAGTCGGTTTTAGTTCATGGTAGGATAGTGTATACACCGCATCCCGATCCTCCATGCGTGCTTCTTGTCGTAAGGCTTTCGCGTGGAGGCTTTCCCACGCGGGGGGAAAGGGGTTTTTGAGCCAAGGCCAGATATCGTATGCTAATGCGGGTAGAGGTGCTTCTCCTAGCATCACTGGTAATGCTTTTTCTGGATCAAGCCAGTAACTCCCAATGTCCCCCAAAACATGGGGATTGTTTTGGGAGAGAATATAGAGTAAGTCCCATGCCTCGATGGGATGCAGTTGCACAGGAGTTGCCGTGGCCAGAAGCATGCTCTCTGTTCTTGAGGCAAGCTTGAACAAAAACGCATAGAGCCGGTTACATTCTGCCTCTGGATTACGAATCGTGGGTCCCCGTTCATGCAGGGCTGGTAGTTTCCGGCGTCGAGCTCGGTGCGCCTCATCTACAATGACACATGCCCATTGCCGTTCCAACAGGCACTGGAGAGCCTGCGGGTTATGAACCACGAGTCCCTGCGAAAGGAGTCCGATTGAACGGGGGCAATCCAGGAGGGGTTCCTTCCCTTTGGGAGGGTGTTCGTGTCCCAGCTCATCCACCCATACAGAACTATTCCAGCGGGCACTGGGCACCTGGAGAAGGTCCCACAGTTCTACCTGCCATTGCTCCATGAGAGTTTTGGGAAGTAATACGAGAACCGGTTTGTCCGAAGAGAGGGCTATGAGTTGGGCTACCATTCCTAGTTGGACTGTTTTCCCTAACCCTACTTCGTCCGCTAAGATAAACCGCGCCCCATGCTTCTGGTGCGCTTTCCATGCCTGGGTCACAAAGTATTTCTGGTGGGGCCATAGCCCAAACTGCTCCCGATACACAGGTGCTTCGACTGCGATCTGTTCGGGTTGGGGCTGCTGTTGCCACTCGTTTAACGTTAACTCTACCCGGTAGGAAAGCCGCTCTACCTCCTTAATAACAGCGGCGGACAGGGGCATGGCTAAAGGGTGGGTCCAAAGCCGGTTGAACTCCGTTTGTACCCAGTCGCAGGCTTCCTCACTGTCGTCCTCCCACACCAGTTCGTAATTCAACGCCCATCCTGCGAACGTCTCGTTGGCACTTCCCAAAAAACTGGTTCGTCTACCATCCGCGTACCGGATCACCCCTGCTTTCCCGTGGATTAACCCAAACGCATCGTCGGGTAGGACTCGTACTTCCAGTTTGGTAGGGCCAGTACTCGCCAGTAACCGGGCGAGTCGCGAGATCCGTGCACTTCCCCGTTTAGCCACTTGTTCGGGATCCTGTTTGAAAAACGAGAGCCGTTGGGCTTGTTCCCGTGCAAAAGCCGTTGCCGCTTCAATATCCTTTGCTCGGATATCGGAGTTGCAAACGATACGAATGCTTCCTTGTACCGCCTCCAACGCTTCCCCCGCTAGTTCAAAGAGGGAAGTATCGAAGTATCCCGCGATCCGGTCGTACCCTACCGCATTCTGAAGCCGTTCTTCCAAAAACCGTTTCCCTGGCATAGAACGGGAACGCTGGAACACGTGGCGGTAGATCATGGTTCTTCCCCTTTCGTGCGGTACTTCTGCTTAGGACTCCGTGGTTTGTCCGGAAAGAGAGGAACCAATTTACCGGAAGCGATTAGAGGCTCCAAGATATCTTTTCGAAAATGTTCCCTATGCCTTAAACCCAACATTGTTTGGATTTCTTCCCTACTGCGGGGAACCCTGCAAAATTCTAACACCCTTTCCACCCTTGGATCTTGCACAGTAAGTTTCCCTGTAACTTGCTCGGTAGCTTGCTCGGTAGCTTGCGCGGTAACTTGCTCGGTAACCCCTAAATGTACCACTACTTTGAATTGTTCGTCCTCCGTGATTTCGACCCATCCATTGGGAACATACAAAGGAACGTAGCGCGTTACGTTCAAAAGGCCGGATCCTATTTCTTCTACCCATCCCATCTGGAGAAACATTTTCGAAAGGAGTGGGTTTCTTTGAAAAGGAACGATAGACCGTGGATCTATCCTCCCCTGCCAATGGGGAATACAGGGGTTTGAAAACTCAACTCTGTCCTTGTAAATGAGGATCCTCGCCACATCGGCTTTCGTATACTCCCGGTGCACGAGAAGGTTCGCTACGAGTTCCCTAAAGATCCTGTCCCGCAGACTAATCCGAACGTCTTTTTCTAAATAGAAGGGGTCGGGCAGATGCCGTTCCACGAATTCCATGAGGGTAGAATAAGCTTCGATGATATTCGATTGTGTGTAACATCGATCATCATACCGATTTACATCAACTCGTCTGAGAAGTGCATCGATCTTATAGAAAGGAAGGATAGATCCAATGGTCTCTTCTTTACCAAATAGTAAAATTCCAGCTAGACAGACTCCTTGGATACCCGTTGATTGATCTCTTGTGATGAGCCCCGATTTGATTAAGAACTCCTCGGTTGGCAGCTCAAGCCAGGGGTGATTCGGTCGAACGATCCTTATCCTATCCATTGTTTTTCGTATAGTTTCCGTATTAAGATCTTTTAAGGTAACGTACGGATAGACTTTGGATTCGGAATAGTAGGTTTTCTTGCGATTCACAATACGGGCAATGTCCACGGGGTCCGTAACTTTGTAATCACCCTCCACGCTACGGTCATATACCACGCCTTTCAATCGATGCACCTGGGAACTTTCCGGTACTTGGATGAGGATAAGCAGAACCCCTTT